>CAUDDU010000010.1 GCA_958448375.1 uncultured Collinsella sp. | reverse complement strand
ATCGGGTATACGAGGGAACGCGCGAGCCGCATCGGCTCGCCGTCGAGCGCACGGCCGAGGTGCTCGGCCGCGGCGGCCTGGCCTTGATCCCGACCGAGACCGTCTACGGTGTCGCCGTGGCAGTCAACGCCTTCTCGGACGCCGTGCCCCAAGATACAAGCGAATTCCCATCGTGGCCGCGCGATCCGCAGGCTGTCGTCAATGGCGCCGCGGTCCCTGCGCTCGGTACCGGCTACCGCCGCATCTTTACCCTCAAGCAGCGCAAACTCACCCAAACGGTCGCCTGGCTGGTTGATAATGCCGAAGCACTCGACCGCTATGGCGTGGATATCCCGGAAGATGCCCGCGTACTTGCGCGACGATGCTGGCCGGGAGCCCTGACTATCGTGGTCAAGGCGGCTCCCTGCGTGCCGACCTTTATGCGTGCTGCCGACGACACCGTGGCCCTGCGCGCTTCGGCCTCTCCCGTGGTCCAAGCGCTCATCCGCGCCTGCGGCAGTCCCCTTGCCTGCACGAGCGCCAACACGCACGGCGCGCCTTCGCCGGCAAGCTTTGCCGCCGTCGAGGGTCGCATCCTGGAGGGGGTCGATGTTGCCGTCGACGCCGGTGAGACCCCGTGTCGCGACGCCTCGACCATCGTGTCGTTCCAGCACGGCGGGCTCCAGATCCTGCGCCAAGGCGCACTTCCCGCATCAGAGATCGAGCGGGTCCTGTCCGACCCGATGCAATAGAAGGGTGTAAGCGATGTCGTTGAATCTGGGCAGCCTGGGCATGGAAGATGCCTCGTTTAACTTTGGCGGTTCCTACATCATGGCGCTCGACTGCGGCACTACCTCGGTACTCGCGGCCATTGTCGACGAATACGGCTGCATCGTTGCCCAGGCGCGTCGTAGCGTCAAAACCAGCTTCCCGCGCCCCGGCTGGGTGGAGCAGGATCCCACGGAGGTGCTTGCCAGCCAGATCGGCGTGATGATGGAGGTTCAGTTTAAGAGCGGCATCCATTCCGATCGCATCGCCGCCATCGGCATCTCCAACCAGCGCGAGACCACGGTGGTCTGGGACCGCGTGAGCGGCCAGCCCATCTATAACGCCATCGTATGGCAGTGCCGTCGTACCGCGCCGGCGATCGACGCGTTGGTTGAACAGGGTTGCGAGGAGCTGGTGCGCTCCCGCACGGGACTTACGCTTGACCCGTATTTCTCGGCCTCCAAGGTGCAGTGGATTCTCGACAACGTCGACGGCGCACGCGAGAGCGCGGCGGCGGGCGACCTCATGTTTGGCACCATCGACACCTGGCTCATCTACAACCTCACCGGCGGCCAGGTCTTTGCCACCGACTACACCAATGCCAGCCGCACGGCACTCTTTAATATCCATACGCTCGATTGGGACGACGACCTGCTGGCGCTCTTTGACGTTCCACGTTCCATGATGCCCGAGGTTCGCTGGAGCTCGGGCGACTACGGCCGCGTCGCGAGCGACATCATGACCAACATGCCGCCCATCATGGGCGTGGCGGGCGACCAGCAGGCATCGCTGTTCGGCCACTGCTGCTTCTATCCCGGCCAGACCAAAAACACCTATGGCACGGGTTGCTTTATGCTCATGAACACCGGCGACGAGGTCGTCGAATCCAAGAACGGTCTGGTCTCCACGATCGGTATCGCCGCGGACGGCAAGATCAGCTATGCGCTCGAGGGTTCTATCTTTGCCGCCGGCTCAACCATGAACTGGCTGCGCAACAACATGGGCATCATCTCGAGTGTGAGCGAGTCCGCGCAACTCGCCGCTTCGATCAACGACAACGAGGGCTGCTACTTCGTCCCCGCCTTCGCTGGCCTGGGCGCTCCCTGGTGGGACCCGCGTGCCCGCGGTATCGTGTGCGGCCTGACCGGTGCCTCGAGTCGCGCGACCATTGTGCGTGCGGCCTGCGAGTCCATGGCCTACCAGAGTTATGACGTGCTGCGCGCCATGGAGCAGGACGTGGGACTTTCGATTGAGCGCCTGTCCGTCGATGGCGGCGCCTCACGCAACGAGTTCATCATGCAATTCCAGGCCGACCTGCTGGATATCCCCGTGCTGCAATGCGAGACGGTGGAGACCACGGCAATCGGTGCCGCGTACTTGGCGGGTCTTGCCGTCGGCTATTGGGAAGACCTTGAAGAGCTGGAGCAAAATGCCCAGATCGTTAGGACCTTCCTTCCCCATATGCCCGCCGAGCGTCGCGAGCAAAACCTTGCGGGCTGGCGTGATGCAGTCAAGCGCTCGCTCAGTACCGCACAGTAGGGCTGCGATGGGCTGTTCGATACAACAAACCGCTAAACTTATGCATGGCGTGCGGCGGCAACATTGCTGCGCGCCTTGTCAGCAAGGCCGTTTTGCGGCTGCAACGAAAGGGGCAATCAACCCATGACCGTCACCTACGATGCGTCCCGTGTGACGCTTGTCGATCATCCGCTCGTCCAGCACAAGCTGTCGATCCTGCGCGACAAAAACACCGGCACCAACCAGTTCCGTCAGCTCGTGCGCGAACTCGCGCTTTTTGACGGCTACGAGGCCATGCGCGACCTGCCTATGGAAGACGTCGAGGTCGAGACCCCCATCACTACCGCCACGTTCAAACAGCTTGCCGGCAAGAAACTCGCCATCGTGCCCATCCTGCGTGCGGGCCTTGGCATGGTCGACGGTATCCTCGACCTGGTGCCCTCCGCTCGCGTGGGCCACATCGGCATGGAGCGCGACGAGGTCACCCACGAGCCGCACGAGTATTACTGCAAGATGCCCAAGGATATCGACCAGCGCATCTGCCTGGTCGTCGACCCCATGCTCGCCACGGGCGGTTCGGCCGAGATGGCCATCAGCTACCTGCGCGAGCGCGGTGTCAAGGATATCCGCATGCTGTGCATCGTCGCCGCGCCCGAGGGCCTCAAGTCACTGACCGAAAAGGACCCCGACGTACATATTTATACGTGCGCCATCGACGACCATCTCAACGAGGCCGCCTACATCGTTCCCGGCCTCGGCGACGCCGGCGACCGCATCTTCGGCACGCTCTAGTCGCTGGGCTAAGACGGCCGCGGCTGCAAATACGAAGAAACGGTGCGCGCGGTCGAACAAAAGGCGACCGCGCGCACTCCTGTTAACGGACGTTTTGCCCTGCAGGGTTCGAGAAAAACGTATTACCGTACCTGCGGCATAAAGAAGGTCTTAAGAAAACGAACAGGTGCGTATTAACCGATGCTTTTTCGGTTGTACTTTAGCGATTGGCTCGTACAATAGTCACCAATGTTTGGCGGGAACTGTTCTGTAAGGCGTTAAAAAGGAAAGTGAGGACGCCAGTGTTTCAGATAGCCGATCTGCTCGCTATCGTTGCAGGTGCCATCGCGGGCGCGATTGCCTTCCTTCCCTTTGTCTTTACGCTCAAGCCGGTTCTTGACGATAAGCAGAATGCGGACATGCTCAAGGGTATGGTGAGTCTCGCGGTCTCGGCAATCGCGTTGCTTGTCTTTACCTTGGTTGTGTTTGTGTTGTTCGGAGAGGCATTTCGCATGTTCCTCCTGGGCGAGGCGATCGGCTTCGTGGCCTTTATGGCCGCCTGCGCGGTTCGCGTCGCCAAGGCGCTGCGAGATCCTCATGAGGTCGAAAGGTAAGTCGTGGAAATTTTTGAAAAGCTGCCTGATGAGATTAATCATCTGGTCAGCGAGTTCAGCTCCACCCCTGTCGTGGGCGATCTGAGCTGCGGCATCACGCAGTACTCGTTTTGGCTGATCGTCTCCACGATCGTGCTCCTGATCGTCCTGGCCGTGTTCAAGAAGAAGCAGACCCTGGTTCCCAAGGGCTTCTTCGTCAACGGTTTCGAGTACATCATCGAGTACGTCGAGAACGATATCGGCAAGGGTGTCGTGGGTGAGAACTGGAAGAAGCACTTCCCGTTCCTGTGCTCGCTTTTCCTGTTCATCCTGATCAATAACATGATCGGCCTGATCCCGGGAATGAAGCCCGGCACCGGCGCAATCGGCTCCACTGCCGCACTCGCCATTTTCGCCTTCGTGTACTTCATCTACTACGGATGCAAGGCTCACGGCGTGATCGGCTACATCAAGAGCCTCGCCCCGCAGGGCGTGAGCTTCCCGATGAACGTGCTCGTGTGGGTCGTCGAGCTTTTCTCGACCTTCCTGCGCCTCATCACGCTTGCCGTCCGTCTGTTCTGCAACATGTTCGCAGGACACGTGGTCATGGGCTCGTTCGCCATCATGGCGAGCATGTTCATGCAGCCGCTGCTTCAGCAGGTTTCCGCGGCCCACGCCGTCGGCGCCCTGCCTTCGCTGGCCTGGCTTGCCATCCTCATCCTGATCTATGCGATCGAGCTTGTGGTCGGCGCCATCCAGGCTTACGTCTTCACGGTCCTTACCGCCGTGTATGTCTCCGAGGCAGAGGAGGTCGCGGAGGAGGAGTAGTCTTCCGTTCGTGCCTTAAAGGTAAGGCAATTCGTTAAACCGCCGGTGCCCGTACCCATGGAGCCCGGCAGTTATAAAAAGGTTATCCTGCGTGAAATAAGACACGCACGACAAAGGAGGAATCGTGGGAGTTATCGGTTACGGTCTCGGTGTTATCGGCGCTGGTCTTGCTATCGGCCTGTCTGCTCTGGGTGCTACGGGTGCTATGGCCCGTCAGCCTGAGGTCCAGGGCCGCGTGTTCACCGTCTTCATCATGGGCTCCGCTTTCGGCGAGGCTCTGGCTCTGATCGGCTTCGTTGTCGCGCTGATCGTTAAATAGCACGGAGCGTCAAGTATGAATCTTTCATCCCAGAAGAGCGCGATCGCACTCTCCGCGTCCGCGGCCGCGCTGCTCATGCCGGTTTCCGCGTTCGCCGAGGACGGCGCTGCCGGTGCGGACATCCTCATCCCTAAGATGGCGGAGTTCATCCCGGCGCTTATCGCCTTCCTGATTATCTGGATCGTGCTGGCCAAGGTCGCCCTGCCGGGCATCATGAAAACCATGGAGGAGCGCGGCAAGAAGATCGAGGAGAGCCTCGACGAGGCCGAGAAGACCAAGCAGGAGGCTATCGCCAAGCGCGCTGAGTCCGACTCGATCGTCACCGACGCCCGTCGTCAGGCTGCCGACATCGTTCTCGAGGCCCGTAAGGACGCCGAGTCCGAGCGTGCCCGTATCATCGAGGCTGCTCACAAGGAGGCCGAGGAGATCATCGCCAAGGCCCATACGACCGTCGAGGACGAGCGCAAGACCATCTACGCCGGTGCCGCGAGCTCCATCGCCGACCTGTCCGTTGCCGTTGCCACCAAGATCGTGGGCGAGGCACTCGAGGACGATGCCGAGCAGAAGAAGCTCATCGAGCGCTACATCCAGGAAGCAGGTAGCCTGAATGCCGACTAGCCGCTATCAGGACAAGGTGTTCGAGACCTACGCGCGTTCCCTTTTGGAAGCCGCCAAGGCCGAGAACCATGTGTTCGAGGACCTCGAGATGGTCGAGCGCTTGGCTTCTGCCAGCCCCGAGATCATCGCCGTGCTCGACACCATGTCCAAGCGCGACCAGCTCGACCTTCTTCCCAAGGTGGCAGCTGCCTTTAAGTATGTTGCCGAGGAAGACGAGGATGTAGTGGGCGTGACCGTCACCACGGCGATCCCGCTCGACGACGAGCTGCGTCAAACCATCACTAAGAAATGCGAGCAGGACTTCGGCCGCAAGGTATTCCTTATCGAGCAGGTCGACCCGTCTATCGTGGGCGGCCTGGTGCTCGAGGCCCGCGGCGAGCGTCGTGACATTTCCGTCAAGACGCAGCTGCGCATCGCGCAGGAGACCCTCGCAAACTCTGCTAATTCGTACGGAGGTGAAGCCTAATGTCCGAAACCCTCAATGCCCAGGATATCGCCAAGAAACTGCAGGAGCAGCTCACGAGCCTCTCCGCGACGGTCGATACGCATGAGGTTTCAACGGTCGACGAGGTAGGCGACGGCATCGCGCGCGTCTCCGGCCTCAAGAGCGCCATGGCAGGCGAGCTTCTGGAGTTCAAGAGCTCCGATACCGGTGAGACCGTCTTCGGCCTTGCCCAGAACCTTGACCGTGACGAGGTCGGCGCCGTTCTGTTTGGTGCCGTCGACTCCATCAAGGAAGGCGACGAGTGCCGCACCACTGGCCGCATTATGGATATCCCCGTGAGCCGTGCCATGCTCGGCCGCGTCGTCAATCCGCTCGGCCAGCCCATCGACGGCCTGGGCGACATCGTCGCCACGCACCGTCGCCCCATCGAGTTCAAGGCTCCCGGCGTCATCGATCGTACCCCGGTGTGCGAGCCGGTTCAGACCGGTCTGCTCGCTATCGACTCCATGGTGCCTATTGGCCGCGGTCAGCGTGAGCTCATCATCGGCGACCGTAAGACCGGTAAGACCGCCATCGCCATCGACGCTATCCTCAACCAGCGCGGCAAGGGCATGGTCTGCATCTATGTCGCCATCGGCCAGAAGGCCTCCACGGTTGCCAACATCCGTGAGACCCTCGCTCAGCACGGTGCGCTCGACTACACCATCATCGTTTCGGCCACTGCTGCCGATTCCGCCCCTATGCAGTACATCGCGCCTATGGCCGGTGCCGCTATTGGCGAGTTCTTCATGTACAACGGCGAGGACGGCAAGCCCGCCAGCGAGACCAACCCCGGCGGCCACGTGCTCGTCATCTACGACGACCTGTCCAAGCAGGCTGTGGCCTACCGTCAGATGTCGCTGACGCTGCATCGTCCGCCCGGACGCGAGGCCTATCCTGGCGACATCTTCTACCTGCACTCTCGTCTGCTCGAGCGTGCCGTCAAGATGTCCAAGAAGAACGGTTACGGCTCCATGACGGCACTGCCGATCATCGAGACCCAGGACGGCGACGTCTCGGCCTACATTCCGACCAACGTCATTTCCATTACCGATGGTCAGATCTACCTGCAGTCCGAGCTCTTCTTCCAGGGCCAGCGCCCGGCAGTTGACGTGGGCATTTCCGTGTCCCGCGTCGGTGGCGATGCGCAGACCAAGGCCATGAAGCAGGTCGCCGGCAACCTCCGTCTGGACCTCGCTTCCTATCAGGAGCTCGCTGGCTTTACGCAGTTCGGCTCCGACCTCGACGAGGCTACTCAGAAGCAGCTGACCCACGGTGCTCGCATGACCGAGCTCCTGAAGCAGCCGCGTTACAAGCCGTTTGAGGTTGGCGAGCAGATCGTTACGCTGTTCGCTGGCAACGAGGGCTTCCTGGATGACCTGGAGATCGCCGACGTGCTGCCCTTCCGTGCCGAGCTCATCGAGTACATGGACAATGGCTTTGGCTCGCTGCTCGACAAGGTTCGCGCCAAGAAGATCGATGATGACACCAAGGCTGAGCTCTTGCGCGTCATCGGCGACTTCAAGCAGCAGTTCATGGCCAAGCACCATTCGGATGTTTCTGGATCAGAGGAGAACTAAGCCCCATGGCCAACCTTCGCGACATTAAGAAGCGAATCTCCTCGGTTACCACGACCAAGCAGATCACGCGCACGATGGAGATGGTCTCTACGGCCAAGATCCGTCGTGCCCTCGATCGCTCCAAGCAGGCCGAGCCCTATAAGGAGGCGCTGACCGACGTCATGTTGACGGTCGCCGGCGACGCCTCCTGTTCGGGCACCGATCCCATGCTGCAGAAGCATGAGAGCGTCAAGCATGGCCTGATTGTCGTTATTGCCTCGGACCGCGGCCTTGCCGGCGGTTTCAATACGACGGTGGAGCGCACGGCCGAAAAGCTCGCCGCTTCTTGGGCGAACGACGGCATCGAGTGCGAGATCATCGCGTGTGGGCGCAAACCGGTCACGTATTTCCGTGACCGCGCAAACGTCGTCATGCACTTTGAGGGCAACTCCTCTGAGCCCGATTTCAATCAGGCCCGCATGATCTCCTCTCATATCTGCGATGCGTATCGTGCCGGTGAGCTTGACCGTGTCGAGCTTGTCTACCACCACGCCAAGAACCGCGTGGATCAGGAGCTTCGCGTCGAGCATCTGTTGCCGCTCGACCCCGAGATGATCGCTATGGCCCACGGTCCGCGTAAGAACGAGACCGACGCCCCTAAGCGCATCTCGTCCACGTTCGAGTTCGTGCCCTCTTCCGAGCATGTTCTCGGCAAGCTTGTGCCGTCTTATATCCTGACGGTCATCTACCAGGCCCTGATCGATTCGGCGGCTGCCGAGCAGGGTGCACGCCGCAAGGCCATGCACTCCGCGACGGAAAACGCCACCGCGATCATCTCGACCCTTACCCGCACGTATAGTCGCGTGCGCCAGGCTTCGATCACGACCGAGATTAACGAGATCGTCGGCGGAGCCTCAGCATTGGAGGAACAGTAATGGCTAATAACACCGTAAAGCTTGCGGTCGAGGAAGCCACCAAGAAGACGACTGCCGGTGATGGTCGCATCGTGCGAATCATCGGCCCTGTCGTCGACGTCAAGTTTGACGGCGCGGTGCCCCCGATCTACAACGCGCTCACGGTCGAGGCCGAGACCCCGATCGGTCATCTGAGCACGATCCTCGAGGTCGAGAGCCAGCTTCCGGGCGGCGTCGTCCGCACGGTCGCCATGTCCTCGACCGACGGCCTGCAGCGCGGCCTCATCGCCACCGATACCGGTGAGCCCATGAAGATGCCCGTTGGTCCCAAGACGCTCGGCCGCATTTGGAACGTCATGGGCAAGCCCGTCGACGGCAAGCCCATGCCCGAGGTGGAGGAGTTCTACCCCATCCACCATGCAGCGCCCCGTTTCGACGAGCTCACCACCAAGACCGAGATCTTCGAGACCGGCATCAAGGCCGTCGACCTGCTCGAGCCCTACATCCGCGGCGGCAAGACAGGTCTGTTCGGCGGCGCCGGCGTCGGCAAGACCGTTCTGATCCAGGAGCTCATCAACAACCTCGCCCAGGAGCACGGCGGCACCTCGGTGTTCACCGGCGTCGGCGAGCGTACCCGCGAGGGCACCGACCTGTTCCTCGAGATGAGCGAGTCTGGCGTTATCGACAAGACCTGCTTGGTCTACGGTCAGATGAACGAGCCGCCCGGAGCGCGTCTGCGCATCGGTCTGGCCGGCCTTACCACCGCTGAGTATTTCCGTGATCGTGGCCAGGACGTTCTGCTGTTCATCGACAACATCTTCCGCTTCTCCCAGGCAGGTTCCGAGGTTTCCGCACTGCTGGGCCGTATGCCGTCCGCCGTTGGTTACCAGCCCACGCTGGCAACCGAGATGGGCGACCTCCAGGAGCGCATTACCTCGACCAAGACGGGCTCCATTACCTCCGTCCAGGCTGTCTACGTCCCCGCAGACGACCTGACCGACCCGGCGCCTGCCACGACGTTTACTCACCTCGATGCCACCACGGTTCTTTCGCGTAGCATTTCGTCGCTCGGCCTGTTCCCGGCTATCGACCCGCTCGCGTCTTCCTCCGACGCTCTCGATCCCTCGATCGTCGGCGAGGAGCACTACCGTGTCGCTGTCAAGGTCCAGGAGCTCCTGCAGGAGTACTCCGACCTTCAGGACATCATCGCAATTCTGGGTATGGACGAGCTGTCCGAGGAGCAGCGCCTTACGGTCAACCGTGCCCGTAAGATTCAGCAGTTCCTCTCGCAGTCCTTCCACGTCGCCGAGAAGTTCACCGGCAACCCCGGTGTCTACGTCCGCGTCGAGGATACCGTCCGCTCTTTTGCCGAGATTGTCGACGGCAAGGCCGATGACCTGCCCGAGCAGGCTTTCCGCTATGCTTCCACGATTGAGGACGTGCGCGAGCGCGCCCGCAAGATGGGGGAGAAGTAGGTTATGCGTATCCGCATCGTGTGCCCCGTGAGCTGCGCCTATGAGGGCGACGCTGCGTTTGTGTCGATTCCGTCCACGGATGGCGAGTTTGGCGTTCTGCCTGCTCACTCCAGCGAGATCTGCACGATCGACCGCGGTTACGTTCGCGTTTCCGATAAGGCCATGGGCACTGTCGACCACACGTTTGCCGTGGCCGGCGGCTATGCCCAGGTTGCGGACGATGTCGTGACCGTTCTCGCCGAGCGCGCTTGCGATTTGGCGACCGTCGATGCCGACAAGCTTAAAGCTGATATTCAAGGTTTTGAAGAGAAGCTGGGTAATTTGTCGGAGGATGATGCACGCCGCGCCTACCTCTATAATGAAATCGCATGGTGTAAGCTCAAGCTTGCCCAATAGTCAAACGATTTAGCGTTCGACCATTTGCGAACACATCATGCCCGGGATGGCCCAGCCATCCCGGGCATGCTTTTTGAAAGGGTAGACCTTGGATATTATCCGCGTTGAGGGTGGCCACGCCATCGGAGGCTCCGTGCCCGTTTCGGGCGCCAAGAACTCCGCACTCAAACTCATGGCGGCAACGCTTCTGGCGCCGGGCAAGACGACGCTGCAGAACGTGCCCGATATTTCCGATGTCCACGTGATGGGCAAGGTGCTCAAGGGCATGGGCGCTACGATCGATGTTCTCGACGAGCACACGCTCGAGATTGATACCTCTCAGGTCGATTCTTGGGAGGCCCCCTACGAGCTCGTTGCCAAGATGCGTGCTTCCACAGCCGTGATGGGACCCCTGCTGGGTCGCTTCCATCGCGCCAAGATCGCCATGCCGGGCGGCTGCAACCTGGGTGCTCGCAAGATCGATATGCACATTCTTGGTCTCGAGGCCCTGGGCGTTGAGTTCGATACCGCCCACGGTTACATCAACGCTAATGCGCCCCAAGGTCTGCGCGGTACCACCGTCACGCTCGAGTTCGCCAGTGTCGGTGCGACCGAGAACCTCATTATGGCATCCGTGCGCGCGAAGGGTACCACGGTTATCGACAATGCCGCCCGCGAGCCCGAGATCGTCGATCTCGCCAACATGCTCAACGAGATGGGCGCTAAGATTGTCGGCGCCGGTACGCCTGTCGTGACCATCGAGGGCGTGGAAGAGCTGCATCCCGTTACCCATCGCGTAGTGGGCGACCGCATCGAGGCCGGCACCTTTATCGTCGCCGGTGCGTTGATGGCCGACGATCGCGGTGTCGACGTCACGGGTTTTTGCCCCATTCACTTGGGCATGGTACTCAAGAAGATGGAGCTCATGGGTATCGACTGCGAGCGCGTCGAGGATGGCGTCCATGTAAACCGTGCCGAGCGTATCAAGCCGGTCGACATCCAGACGCTTCCGTTCCCCGGCTTCCCGACGGACATGCAGGCGCAGATTATGGTGCTCTCCGCCCTTGCCGATGGTAGCTCCGTTATCACCGAGAACATCTTCGAGAATCGCTTTATGTTTGCCTCTGAGCTGGTGCGCATGGGTGCCGACATTCGTATCGAGAGCCATCATGCCATGATTCATGGCGTCAAGGGCTTCTCGGGTGCACAGGTTACCTCGCCCGATCTGCGTGGCGGAGCGGCCCTCGTCGTAGCGGGCTTGATCGCCGACGGGACGACCGAGGTTTCGGCCATCCATCACATCAAGCGCGGCTACGAGCGGTTTGTCGAAAAGCTGCAGGCGCTTGGCGCGCATGTCGAGCATGCTACCGTCCCCGATCCCGTCATCTACTAATACAGGTTGCCTATGTTTAATAAAAAACCCCTCGCGGATACCACCACCCGAAGACCCTCAACTGGTGCGCAGGCCAAGATCTACAGTCGCGATAACGTGGCTCGCTATTCCGAGCGCGCTCGTCAACGTCGCCGTAGCCACACGATTCGTCACGTCGCGCTCATTGTCGTGCTTGGCGTGCTGCTGAGTGCCACTACCGCTGCCGGCCTGTGGTTTGCCACCATTATGGGCAAGCTCGGCGATTCTAATGTCATTACCGACAATCTGCGTCGGGTTCTGGTTGACACCGATGAGGCAAAGGATCCGTTCTACGTGCTGCTTCTTGGCACCGACGGCCGTCCGGGCGAGGATACGTATCGTGCCGACTCGATTATCCTGGCACGCATCGACCCCACGCAAAAACAGGCGACGCTCATTTCCGTTCCGCGCGACACCAAGGTCGAGTACAAGGGCGAGACCATGAAGATCAACGCCTGCCATACCGTTGGCGGCGCCGAGGCCATGGTCGAGGCGGTCAACGAGCTGTGCGGTGTTCAGATTTCCCACTATGCCGAGGTCAGCTTCGACGGTATGCAGGCGCTGATTGATTCGGTTGGCGGTATCGACATTAACGCAACCGATGATGTTGACGACCCCGAGCACCTGGATATTAAGATTACCGCTGGTCAGCAGCATATGGACGGCGCCACCGCCCTTACCTATGCCCGCTGCCGCTACACCTATGCCGACGGCGATTACACGCGCATGCGCCACCAGCGTCAGGTACTTGGCGCCCTTGCCAACCAGATTCTCAATAACTTCGATGCCACGAAGATCTTTGGCCTGGTTAATTCGCTGTCCGATATGCTCGTAACCGATATGAGCGTTCAGGATATCGTGGCTACGGTCAACGCCATGCGCGGTATGGATGTCGACGGTATCTACTCGGCCAACCTGCCCTCGTACGCCGACGACAGCACCATGATCGACGGTGTGAGCTACGTCTTTGTCTACGAGGACGAGCTCAAGGAAATGATGGAGCGCGTCGACGCCGGCAAGGACCCCAAGGGTCCCAACACCATGGGCCTTTCCGACGGTTCCAGCTCTACGATCGGCGACCTGAACAACAACACGTCTGACGACTACGCAAACGGTACCGCAACCTCATCGGTCAGCTCTGACGATTCCGATGACTCAAGCGATTCGAGCGATTCGGACTACTACGAAGAGCCCACCGGCGACGGCAACGGCTACGAAGCCAACTACTAGAGTTACGGCGTTTTACCAAACGCCGTAACGACTCGACGCTGCGCGGGCCGCATTTGGACAATCTGACGTTCAACTTCAAGGGCGCGAC
>CAUDDU010000009.1 GCA_958448375.1 uncultured Collinsella sp. | reverse complement strand
GGGGCGGGGCATAAGGTTTCCTGCTCGGGCAGTCCTGCTCGCACGAAGGCCACATTAAGTGGCCTTCGGCTCGTGCGGAACTCGCGATAAACCTTATGCCCCGCCCCTCCGGAGCCACACGGGAGCCAGGTTAACTAATTCGGACCCGGCATTCAGAAAAGCCAGTGCAGCAAAATGGCGATGCGGATGGGGTTAGTGCTCGTAGATCAAGTTACCTGCCAGATAGGTGGCCTGCACCTTGGTAGCCTGGAGCTCTTGTGGATCGACAGTGAGCGGGTTTTGGTCCAGGACTACCAGGTCGGCATACTTGCCGGGCTCCAAGCTGCCGAGGTTTTGCTCGTCGCCTGCCGCGTAAGCGCTGCCCAGGGTGTAGTTGCGCAGGGCCGTTGCCGCGTCGATACGCTCGCTCGGCAACCAGCCGCCCTCGGGCCAGTGGCTTTTGGGGTCCTGGCGCGTGACAGCCGTGTAGAGCACGTTCATGCTGGTAACAGCTGTTATGGGGCTGTCGGTACCGAAGGCTTGGCGAATGCCGTGCTGCTTATAGGTCGCAAACGGCCACATGATGCGGCTGCGCTCCAAGCCCAAGTCGCGCTCCGGGCCGCCCGGGTCGAGTGTAATGTGACAGGGCTGGCTCGAGGCAACGACGTTAAGCTTGCGTAGACGATCGATGTCCTCGGGCAAGAGGTTCTCCAGATGCTCAAGCGTGTTATGACTGTGCTGGGGCAGGCCATACAGTTCGGCGGCCTCCTCAAAGATATCGAGCGCGGCATGGATGGCACCGTCGCCGATGACGTGGATGCGCACGGTGTGACCGCGCTCCGCGGCAGCAAGGACCAGTTTGCGCATACGCTCGGCAGGAACTGTCAGACGGCCCTGGTCGCCCGGGAAGCGCGGGTTGGTA
Source organism: uncultured Collinsella sp. (assembly GCA_958448375.1). Lineage (GTDB taxonomy): Bacteria > Actinomycetota > Coriobacteriia > Coriobacteriales > Coriobacteriaceae > Collinsella. Next base: position 12,116 of record CAUDDU010000009.1, on the reverse strand, counting down.
TAGGGCTCGGTGAGATATGCCGTGTGTTCGCTCGACACGCCATCGAAGAACTGCTTAAAACCTGGCGCCGAGAGCAGCGCGTTGTTCGCGTAACGTGCCTGCAGCTCTTCCAAGCGCGATTGGTCATCCAGCAGCGTGGGAAACAAATGGGCGCGGATGCCCAGCTTGCCGGCTGCCTGCAGTTTGTCGTAGACATCGTCGCGGATAAAGTCGCAGCCCGGCATGGGCATGAGCGACATATCGCAGATCGAGGTGATGCCCTGCTCGGCCATACGCCTCATTTGATCGGAGTAAGCGCTTGCAATGCGATCCTCCCCCAGCCACTCAAGGCAGCGCGGCAGCAGCTGCATGGCAGCTGCCTCGTGAGCGATACCCGTGAGCTCGCCGTTTGCATCCTTGTCGTAGCTACCGCCCGCCGGAGGCTCGCTGTCGCGCGTGACGCCGAGCGCCTCGAGTGCGCGGCTGTTGAGCTACAGCGTGTGCCCGTCGCCCGAATACATAACACAGGGGCGATCGGGGAATGCCGCATCGAGCGACGCCTTGGTAGGATGCTCGGGCGGGTCCCAACGGTAGTCGCGCCAGCCCTGAGTCACAACCCAAGCGTCGTCGGGCAGGTCCTGGGAAAACTCGAGCGCGTGTTGCACCAGCGCCGCCTCGGACGTGCCCATATCCATGAGCATGTACGGCGAGGAACCGACCGAGGTATGGAAGAAGTGCAGATGAGCGTCATGGAAACCGGGGCAGACAAACTGCTCGCCGTAGTCGATAACCGACGTGGCGGCAGGAGCGGTGGCAATCACGTCATCGGGCGCACCGACTGCGACGATACGGTCGCCTGCAATGGCAATCGCCAGCTCGCGGGCGGTATCGATACCGTCTTGCGCGGTAAAGACGTTCTTGGAGCGGATAATCCGATCGATATGTTGCATGGGCATCCCCATCTCTGGCAGGAAATTCAACACCCCCGAGTGTACTCCCCCGCTCCAGCTACAAAACGCCAAGCGGCAAACGGCACCTTTGCCAGGCCAAGTGGCAGGTGGCATACTGGAATGAGCTTGTACGATTTTGCAAAACCAGCAAGGAGCAAATCGACCATGACGAAGACCAAGGCACAGCAGATTATGGCGGCGACCGAGGCTCGCGCGGCTGACGACGTCACCGCAGCCATCAAAGATATCGCTACCGAGTTTGAACCCTACATCATCAAGCAGCGCCGCCACTTCCATAAGCACCCGGAGCTAAGCCTCGCCGAGGAGCGCACGACTTCTGACATCGCCAACCAGCTCGACGCCATGAATATCCCCTACGAGCGTCCGCTCAAGACCGGCTTGGTGGCAACGCTTCGCGGTACCGCGCCGGATGCCTACCGCGAAGACGGCACGCCGCGCCGCCGTATCCTGCTGCGTGCGGATATCGACGCCCTGCCCGTCACCGAGCAGACCGGCGAGGATTTCGCCAGCGTCAACGAGGGCTGCATGCACGCCTGCGGCCACGACTGCCACATCGCCATGATGCTCGGCACGCTGCAGATCCTGCGCCATATGACCGACGACATCCACGGCGAAGTCCGCATCGTCTTCCAGCCCAGTGAGGAAAACGGCCAGGGCGCCAAGCTCATGATCGGCACCGGCGTGCTCGACGGCGTCGATGGCGCCTACGCCGCGCACATCTGGAGTGAGGTCGACGCCGGCACCGTGAGCTGCGAGCCCGGACCGCGCATGGCCAATACCGACTGGTTCCGCATCGACGTCCGCGGCACCTCGTGCCACGGCGCCATGCCCCAGCGCGGTCACGACGCCGTTATGGTTGCCGCCGAGATCGTCAACGCTCTGCAGACCATCGTTTCGCGCGAGATCAGTCCCTACGAGCCGGCCGTCATTACCGTCGGCGAGCTGCACGGCGGAACCGCGCGCAACGTTATCGCCGGCACGGCCTACCTCGCCGGCACGGTGCGCACCTACGGAGATTCGACCCACGAGGAAATGCCGGAGCTTATGCGCCGCATCGTGGAGCATACCGCGGCCGCCTTGGGCGCCGAGGCAGAGCTCACCGACTACACCATCGCCAATTACAAGGTCGAAAACGATGCCGCCTCGAGCGAGCGCTGCCGCCAGGCAGTAATCAAATGCCTGGGCCCCACCGGTCAAGGCCATTACCGCGGCACGCTTTCGGGCGAGGATTTTTCGGAGTACCTGCGCCGCGTACCGGGCGTGCTCGCCTTTGTAGGTACGCGCAACCCCAAGATTGGCGCCACGTACGCCCAACATTCCTGCTTCTACAAGATCGACGAGACTGTGCTGGCAAAGGGCTCCATGGTGGCCGCCCAGTATGCCATCGACTTTTTGGCCGAGCCCACGCAAGAAGAGCTCGACGGCCCCGCGATCACCGCGGTCGCCGAAACCAACCCCGACCTGGCCGCCAAGTTGCGCTCTGCCAAGGCCACGGCCGCCGAGGCCCGCGACGCCATGCACGATGCCCGCACCGCCCGACACGCCGCAATCAAGGGCATCCACGAAGCTCGCGCTGCTGCACGCCGCGAGGAGAAGCACGACGAGTAGTCGATTCGCTGGCATCTCGCAGTCATAGCCACATCGCGATGTCAAAGCGGGGGCGGACGTATCGAAACGTCCGCCCCCGCTCATTCTTCAAGCGCTATTTCTACCATTTCTACCCCGTCCCCAAATGGCAGACGGCGTGGCTACTCGTCCTGAGGCTCCTCGTCGGAGCTTGGCTCGGACGCCGACTCAGGTGCAGGTGCAGGTGCCGGCTCAGGCTCAGGCTCAGGCTCAGATGCCGTCTCAGACTCGGGCGCCGGTTCAGGCTCGGGCGCCGGCTCAGGCTCGGGCGCGGGAACAGGTGCAGGTGCAGGTGCAGGTGCCGGCGAAGCATCCGGAGCACCGTGACCCGAAGGAGCGGACTTCTTCTCGAAGGGCAATACAAAAGTCAGAACGTCGTCCTTATCCTCATCGGCCCATTCGCTTGCATAGCGTGCAACCCAATAGCCAACGGCACGGTGCTTGAGCATCTTGCCAAAGACCGTGAGGAATACCGTGACAAACGCCGTCAGCACCAAGAACAATACGAGCGTGATGCCACCGCCAGTAACAAGCGCCTCAATAGCCGTAGGACGGTAGTAGTAGCTATACATACCGACAGAGGCAATGGTGCCAAAGACGAACGTCAGAATCCAGGTGACAACGTTGGCGACCAGGCCCGTCAAAAACTCGGGAAGGAACGAAGCACAGAACAGCTTGGTCTTGTTGTGCTTAAACGCCGCCCAGACCTTGTCGAGCGAAAACGCACTCTCCACACGACCAGTCACCGCAAAGTGCATCACGGCGATGTCGGCGAACATTTTAAAGAAGACCCCCAGGACCGCCGTGGCAATCATAGCCAGGACAAGCAAGCCAAGCGAGCCAAACAGCGCAGCCTCGAGCGCATAAGAGCCGTAATAAGAATACGAGCCCGCGGCGCCAATTACCACGCTCTCCACCAGCGAAAGCACTACACCGATAACGGGAATGGCAGCGATAACCTCGAGCACGACCGAGATAACGCTCGAAAAGACTCCGAGGCCAAACGACGTGGAACGCATGAGTGGACGATCCATACCGTCATCAACCTTGAGCGACAGATCGCGACCCCACTCGATACCAAAGCCGGAACCACACACGCTCGCAATGCAAGCTGCCAAAAAGCCGATGGCAGCTGCAATGCCGCCAATAACGGGAATAAACAGCACGAGTACCGACACAACACAAATCAGCGCCGGCAAAAACGCGATTTGGCATACACGCTGAAGCACGCCCGGGGTCTTGGTCATATCTTGGAACGCCTGAGCCACACAGCCCTTTGGCGCATTCGCCACGGGCGGTTGAGGGGCAAACTGCTGAGGCTGAGGCTGACCCTGAGGGGCAGAGGCTGCGGCACCGGCATTGGGGGCACCACACGCGCCGCAGAACTTGTCGTTATCGCCCATGGGGGCGCCACACTGCGAGCAGAACATAGAATCATCCCTTCGTATCTTGAACGAATCACTTGGATCGCAAACGATGTCTTTAGCATCATTATTGCCCAATGTGGGGTCAAATACTCAAAGATGACCGATTTGCAAGGTACACGGCGCCAGCAGGCGGTTCGTTGAATACGTCTGCGTTAGTTCGTTCCGCGGAAGCCCTTGCCGACGATCTCAGAGCTGTCGACGATCGTGATAAAGGCACCCGGATCGACTTCGCGCGCATAGCGGCGTAGTTGCACGGCCTCGCGACGGCTCAGCACGCTCATGATCACCGTCACGCACTTGCCCGAGAAGGCACCGTAGCCGCGGCTGATGGTCGCCGTGCGGTTGAGATGCTTGACGATAAACTCCTCGACCTTAAGGGGCTCGGAACAAATGACCGTGCAGACTTTGCGCAGATGAATGCTCTCAATGGCTTTGTCGACCACAAGCGTCTTGGCAAACAGACCGAGCACGCAGTACAGACCGACACGCGGGCCATACAAAAAGGCCGCGATGGTCACGATGCCGATATCGACCAGCAGCAGGGCGCGGCCAATCTCGAGCGTCGTGCGACGTTTGAGGATCATGGCGAGAATGTCCGTGCCGCCCGTCGAGGCACCAATATCAAAGACGATAGCGCTGCCGAGCGCCGGCAGAATCACGGCAAAGCACAGGTCGAGCCACATATCACCCGTCAGAGAGACATCGGTCGGAATGAAGAGCTCAAACAGCGAGACGTAGGCCGAAAGCGCAAACGAAGCGAAGACGCTCCAAAGAATCGCCTTGCGCTCCAAAAAGATAAAGCCCAAGACGACGAGAACCGCGTTGATAATCCACATAAAGACGCCGACGGGAAGGGTCGGGAACAGCGTGGATAGAATGACCGACACGCCCGAGGTGCCGCCAAAAGCAAAGTGATTAGGGGTTTTAAACGCAACGATGGCAAAGGCCGTAAGAATCAGGCCCAGATTGAGCTCGGCGAAAAAGCGCGGGAAGCCTGGCTCCTGGCTGCGCTTTTGGCCGGCACGCTCGCCGCGCTCGATATCGGTGCGATCGACCACGCGCTCCATCGGCACCACGGGAGGACGATGCACCTCCTCGGCAGCTCGCGATGCCGCCTCTGCCGCGGCAACCTCAATCGCCCATGCCTGGCTTTCTGTTTCGTGCTCGTCGGCCATTACGGCAACTCCTCGTTAACAATTTGGAAACAATGCGCTCATTAGGGTAACGCGGAACGTGGGGATTGCAACCCTTAGTTAGACGAGCGGTATGACTATATCGGGAGCGTACAGAAACGGCCGGCTACGCTTTTACTTGCGCGGTCGGCCGTTTAACGTTTTCGCAGATAAAACCTGCCAAAACAAACCTGTCTTTTTTGGAAGGTTATTCGTGCTGGCTGGTGCGGTGCTCGTACTCCTCGGGGGTGATGACGTCCTCGATGCGCAGGTTGACGCCCGCCACCTCAAGGCCGGTCATCGCGGCAAGGCGCTCGGTGACACGTGCCTTGACATCGTCGAAGATCGCGGGCGCATAGGCGCCGTACTCGATGATGACGGAGATGTTGACGACCACGCGATTATCATCGGTGACCTCGACCGTCACGCCCTTGGTCAGATTCTCGGCACCAAACTGCTCCTGCACAAAGTGCATGAGGTTACCCTTCATGCCCAGAACGTGCGGAACCTCGCGGGTGGCCATGGCAACGATTTTCTCAATCACGCCGTTGGAATAGGTCAGCGAGTCCTCGGACTCGTCCGCTTCCTCGTCGTCCTCGTCCGCATCGTCGGCGGGTTCGGCCTCGACGAGCGCCTCGTCCTCGAGCGTTACGTCCTCGGCCTCGGCGGCGACGGTCTCGTCGGCCTCGAGCTCGGTATCGGCTACATCGACCTTCGTATTAAAAGCCATGGTTCCTCCTTATGCCTGCCGCGGATGCGACAGTCGAATACATATTAGCGGCCGCTAAACAGACGGCCGAAGAAGTTGACGATCCCGTTCTCGCCGTCGCGAATTTGGCCGATCACAGCGCCGATCAGCACGAAGAATGCAATGACGAGCGTGTCCCACAGGCCCAGCGTGAGCACCAACACGGCGAGGATAAAGCCGGCGACGGCGCCAAGCGTGGTGTTGGGATGACGCACAGCATAGCTCCAGATGGCAGCGCCCGTACCCTTGATGAGACCCATAGCCTCGTCAAAATCCGCGGCTGCCGCGTCTTGCAACTCGGTTGCCCCCACTTTGGAATCAACAGGTTCGCTCGCCGGCGTGGCGCTCTGGTCAATCGTCAGGCGCGGCGTACGAGCGGTCTTATCTTGATTGGTATCACTCACCGGAAACCTCCACGGTCTGGACGGTAGTCTTGGACGGCAAAAAACGGACGCGCGTGGTCGTACCCGGCGTGCCGAGCATGGTGTCGCAAGCTTCCTCGATGCGCTGCTGCATCGCGGTAGCCAGAGATGCCACGTCCTTATCGTCAAGCGCGATAGCCTCGACCTTAAAACGGACGTGCGAATCGTCGGGGCCTTGGACGCGGGCCTCGACATGCTCGACCATCACGCGGTCGTCACGCTCGGCAGCAGCCCTAGCGCACGAAGAAAGCGCCGCAAGGGTAACCTCGATATTGCGCTCCCCCGCCGGATGCACGCAGGACGGTTCGCGACGGGCGAACATCAGGCGGAAAAAGCTCAGCAGTGCGCCGAGCGCCACGACGCCGGCACACGCCGTGACGACGATGCGCGGCATGGGGTCGCGCATCAGCAGCATAAAGCGATACGTATACGGCCCCCAAAACTGGCAGACAAGCGTACCCAGCGCCACGATGGTGGCAGCAAGATACACGATCGCTAGGGCTCGTTTGAGTACGCGCACGCGGCGCTCCCTTCAAATCTCGACTCTCGAAATGCAAAACGGTTCGCATCATTATAAAAGAGCCGGGTCCGGTGCTCTACGCACGCGGATCCGGCTCATCTATTCCACGAGGCTTGCATGCTCGCTTCATTATGCCCAGATATGCACGGCTCAATCCGTGCTGGCGCTACTCCTCCTCGAGGGCAGCGATGACCTCGTCGGTCATGTCCATGGTGCTGTAGACGTCCTGGACGTCGTCGAGCTCCTCAAGACGGTCGATGAGGCGCTGGACTTTCTTGGCGTCGGCGCCGGAAACCTCGGTCGGGGTGGTCGGGACCATGGTGGTCTCGGAGCCCTTGACCTGGACGCCCTGCTCCTCGAGCGCCTTGGAGACAGCCATAACCTCGTTGGCAGTAGTCCAGACGATCCACTCCTCGCCGGCATCCTCGTAGTCCTCGCCACCGGCCTCGGCGATAGCCATCATGAACTCATCCTCGTCACCGGCAGCACCGTTGGCGATCATGGTCTCCTTCTTGGCGTTCTCGTCCAGGATCTCCTTGGCGACGACAATCTGGCCCTTGCGCTCAAACTGGAAGGCGACGGAGCCGGAGGTGCCCAGGTTGCCACCAGCGTGGGAGAAGGCGGAGCGGACGTCAGCGGCGGTACGGTTGCGGTTGTCGGTCAGGCAGTCGACGTAGACGGCGACACCGGCAGGACCGTAGCCCTCGTACACGATGTTCTCGTAGACGGCGGCGTCAGCACCCGAACCAAAAGCCTTGTCGATAGCGGACTTGATCTTGTCCTTAGGCATGGACTGAGCCTTGGCCTTGGCAACGGCAGCGGCGAGGCTGGCGTTGTTCTCGGGCAGCGGGTCACCGCCGAGACGGGCAGCAACGGTGATGTTGCGGCTGAGCTTGGAGAAGAGGGCGGAACGCTTGGCGTCCTGCGCGCCCTTACGATGCTTGGTTGTGGCCCACTTAGAGTGTCCGGACATACGTGTCTCCTATCGGTTTCGACCTAAAGCCCAGCGCAAATGCTCGGGCAATATAAACAAACGTCGTTATGATATACCTACTAGCCTGCGAGATAAACCCCAAAATGAAGGCGTCGTGATGATGCCCCCTTTGGTGCAAAGAAACCTGACCCCAATGCACCAAGTTAGGACCAGAGGAAGTCGCTGCGGGTGACGGTGGCGCCGATGGCGAAGGGCATGCAGGCAATGACCGGATACAGGTAGCGCATGTAGGTCGAGCCGTTGCACGGACCAATCAGGCACACGGCGAGCACGCCCAGCAGCGGCACCCAAATGGCCAGCCCGCGCCACGAATGGCGGCGCAACAGGTAGACCACCACGGCGATCATAATCCACACGTAAGTAGCCGAGCTCATGGTGAGCGAGATAAACGGGATGCGCTGTACTGCCACGCGATACAGGTTGATCAGGTGGTCGCACCAGCGCACAACCTTGCTATCGACCGGATGGAAGTCGAAGTACTTGAGATTATCGGGGCGTGCCATAATCTCGGCACTGCGCGCCGTGCTGTAGACCCACGCATCGCGGGTACTCGGATAAAAGTAGCCGTAGGAGGTATTGATGAGCGCCGAGATATAGCACTCGGGATCCTTCTTAAACATCTGGGTCCATACCTCAAAATAGGCCTTGATGTCCTCCTGCGAGGCGTACTCGTTAAAGCAATTTTTGACGGCGTCCGACTTATCCGGGTTGTAACGGCGGCCCAGATTCTCGTACTTGAGCACACGGTCGATCACGGCACGCTCTTCGTCGGTCACCAAGCCGTCGCAAGGAGCTTCCACGATGGTGCCATCCTCCTTAACCGTAGGGTTAACGCCCGAGTTGAGGCCGTCGTGCTTTTGGACGAAACGAGCCGTCTGTTGGAACGGAATCGAGAGGATTTCGCGCTTGGAACCAGGCGTGATGTCGTGCGCCGGCATAAAGACCTTGGTGAAGTACATATTAGAGGCAAGGCAGAGTGCGAGCACCGCGAGGACGCCAACCCAGCGGAAGCGCGGCGTGGCGCATGAGACCGCGGTGCCCGTCTGCTTAGCCGCACGACGAGCGACATGTATATCCCATGCGCAAAACGCCGCCGCAATCACGCAGGCCGCCAACGGAAAGACCAGGCCTCCATTGCGCAAAAACGTGGAACCCATGGCAGCCAGCGCAAGCAACAGCCAGTCGTGGCACGCAAAGAGCACGGGGGCTTTCTCGCCCGCTCGCTCGACATGGGCATCACGACGGGGCAAGCCACATGTCACGAGCTTGACGGTCTGTACCAGCAGCACCAAAAACGCGTCGGCAAAGAGCACGTCTTTGGTGAGCAACGCCGCGTAGTTAGAGAACATCGGCATAAACGCAAAGAACAGCAGGATCGCACCGCGAACCGGCAGGCTCACGCCCAGTTTGCGCAGCGACGAAATGGAATAGGCCATGCAGGCAGCCGTGATGACAAATTGAGCGCAGGTATAGATGATGAGGCCCGCGTTAGCGCTGTTGAACAGCGAAAGCCCCAGTTGAACGCACGAGCCGATAATGGCCGTATGCACTACGGGATGATGCCCGTTGAGCAGCACGTTGGGGTTGAGTAGGCGCAGGTAGTCGCTCGTGCCGTTGGGATAGTTGAACCACTGGCGAATCTGCGCACCCGTATCTCCCATAAAAAGGCCGGGCAGCGAAGCGATGAGCGTGGGCGCCCAGGCGATCATAAGCACCAGGAAGGGCCCGGCAAAGGGGTGGACCGAGAGCACGGCGTGAGTCACACGCCATACGCGGCCAAAGTGCGCTTCCGAAAACGGAATGCGCCGAGAGCTCAGCCAATCCAAGCACTCAAAAGCCAGATAGAAGGCAACGATCGCCAGGAGCATCCAGCCCGCGCCGCCAATCCAGGCGCAGATGATGCGAGCTTTGTCGCCAAGAACAATCTCGGCCGAGTCGGTGAGGTCGTAGCTGCGGCCGAACACCATGCAGATGGCGAAAAACAGCGACGGCAGAATAATCGATGGGCGCCAGGTGTCGCCACGGCCAAAGAATACGTAGCGAAACGGCAGCGTGAGCAGGCAGGCAAGCGCCAGCAGCATGACCGCGTCGGTATGGCCGGCAAACGAGAGGAGCACCTCGTAGCACACGTACAGCATGCCCGAGGCTTTGGGGTCAATCGCCAAGACTGCGTTGCTCGACACCGGGGCGGGATCGATGGAAAACGCCGTGGTCGCCAACAGCGCGAGCAGAAATGCGATGAGCGTCTGCTTGGCGGGGTAGCGCTTAAACCAGACGATGCGGGCAGCGTCGCGCGCAGCCGTTGTGGAGAGATCGGAATCCTTCACAGTCCAAAGAGCCTTTCTAGAAACCTGCCAAAAAGGGACAGGTTTATTTTGGCAGGTTTTATCTGGGGAAACGTTACGGTTCTGTCATCGTTGCCCAGCAAACCACCACAAAGGTGTCTGTCCCCTTTGTGGTGGTATGTGGTGGTTAGGCGTCGAGGTAGATGCGCTGGGGGCGATTGCGGCGACGCGCAAAGATGACGAGCGCCAGGCCCGCAATAACGAGCGGAAGGCTCAGCAGCTGACCCATCGTGATGACGCCGCCCAGCAGATAGCCAAGCTGGGCGTCGGGCACGCGCACGAGCTCGACGAGGAAGCGGACGATGCCGTAACCCATCACAAACACGCCCATAAACGTGCCCTGGGGCAGCAGCGGCTTTTTGCGGCTGAGCACCTGCAGGATGCAGAAGAGCACAATGCCCTCAAGAAATGCCTCGTAGAGTTGGGAGGGGTGACGCGGCATATCGCCCGCAGTCCCGCCAAAGACCACACCCCAGGGCAGATCGGTCGGCTTGCCCCACAGCTCACCGTTGACAAAGTTGGCACAACGGCCCAGACACAAGGCCAGCGGCGCGCCGATGACGGCAAGGTCTGCCAGAGTCCATGCGTCGAGCTTATACATGCGGCACACGATGATGCCGCCGATAATGCCGCCGACCAGGCCACCGTGGAAGCTCATGCCGCCTTCGTTGGTGGCAAAGATCTCGAGCGGATGTGCCCAGTAGTAGCCGTCGCCGTAAAAGATGACGTAGAACAGGCGGGCGCCGATGATAAGGCCAAAGACCACACCGACCACGACGCTCGTCAGGTCGTCAATCGTGATGTTAAAGCCCCAGCGACGCTGCGTGCGATACATGACGACCGCCGTGAGCAGAGCTCCGACCACATAGGCCAGACCATACCAGTAAATCGTGATGGGCCCCGCCGAAATCGCGACGGGATCAAGCATATGGTAGAAGTCGTTGAGCATGTCGACCCTCCTACTCCCTACATACAAATGCGGCCGCGGGCCTTGCGCTCGCAGCCGCAAATTTGGGCGTAACGTCTATGCGGAGTATGCCGTCCGCAGCTTTCGCATCTTAGAACGGCGCGTACTCGTCGTACAGGTCGTCGGTCTCGCCGGAGGCATTGACCTGCTCGACACGGGTAACGCCGGGCACGTGCTCCTTCAGGATGCGCTCAATACCCATGGACAGGGTCAGCGAGCTCATGGGGCAGCCGGCGCAAGCGCCCTGCAGCTCCAGTTTGACGACGCCCTCGTCGTCAACGCCCACATACTCCATATCGCCGCCATCGGCCTGCAGGTTGGGGCGAATCTCTTCAAGAACCTTCTTAAGCAGCTCTTCGTTAACAGCCACAGGGGCTCCTTTCTCACAATAACGCGGGCACGCCCGCGGACAGGGGCTATGTTACTACAGCCATGTACCCGCTCACGAGCCATCCATGCGCGCGGACACGACTTTCACGAGTAGTCAATTTGGGACGGGTCTCTTTTAGCTGCTTTTTATTGCCAGCTGGCGTTGCCACGCGCTACTGCTGAGCCTGCCCCTCGGTGCCGATGTGAACATCGACGATAACCTGGCGGTAGCTGATGCCGCAGGAGTCGAGGATGCGGCGGCTGATGCGTCCATCATCGGTGTCGGCGTACTTGTTGTCCAGGTAGACAACCTCGCCCACGCCTACCTGCGCCAAAATCTTGGCGCAGTCGTGGCACGGGAACAGCGTGACGTAGACCGTGGAACCCTCGAGATCCTTGAGCGAGCCACGGTAGTTGAGCACGGCATTGGCCTCGGCATGGACTACGTAGTTGTGCTTGTCCTGCAACGGGTCGTCGCTCGTACCCCACGGGAAAAAGTCGTCGTTGAGCGCCGAGGGTGTACCGTTGTAGCCCACCGAAAGGATGCGGTGGTTGGTGCTGGCGATGCACGCACCC
>CAUDDU010000008.1 GCA_958448375.1 uncultured Collinsella sp. | reverse complement strand
TTTGGGGTAGGCACGGGGGACAGGTTACTTTGCACCAGCTATTTGCCGGCGGCGCGCAGGGCTACGTAGGCGGCGCCGATGATACCGGCGTCGTTTCCGAGCGAAGCGACCTTAATGGGCGTCTCGCGCGAGGCAGAAAGCGCGTATTGCTTAAAATGCTCGCGGACCTTGTCGAGGTAGACATCGGCCGAAGCGGACGCGCCGCCACCGATCAGGAACATCTCGGGGTCGACCACGTTGGCGATAAGCGCCAGGGCGCGGCCAAGGTAGTCGGCCATGGTATCGGCCGCGGCCAGCGCGAGCTTGTCGCCCTCGCGGCAGGCCTGGAACACGTCCTTGGAATCGGAGGGGCCGGTGAGCTCGATGGGGTCGACGCCCGCCTTCTTGCACTCGGCAAGGTAGTTGCTCACCACGCCGGTGGCGCTGGAATACTGCTCCAGGTGACCATGGCCGCCGCAGCCGCAGGTGCGCTCCTCAGCCGGGTTCAGGCACATGTGGCCAATCTCGCCGCCGGCACCCACAACGCCCGATACCACGTCGCCGTTAACGATAACGCCGCCGCCCACACCGGTACCGATGGTGACCATCACCACGTTCTGCACGCCCTTGGCAGAACCGAGCCAGGCCTCGCCCATGGCAGCGGCGTTGGCATCGTTCTCATACTTAACGACCGCATCGGGGCAGTGCTCCTGAATGGCGACCCTCAGCTCGGGCAGGTTAATGGCAATGTTGGCCTTGACCTTGGCATCGCCCGACGCCGGGATGGGACACGGAACGGCCAGGCCAATGCCCGCCACAAAGGCACGCGGAATCTGTGCCTTGGCGACCACCTGGTCGATAGCCTCGGTCACCGCGGCAAAGCCCGCAGCGTCAACGATAGGAGGCGTGGGCACGCTGGCCTTGGCAAGCAGGTTGCCGTCCTCGTCGAACAGGCCCTCCTTAACCGAAGTGCCGCCGACGTCGATGCCGATGTAGTACTGCTTAGGTTCCATGGGAGCCCGCCTTTCTCGTTTAAACATTGCCTGTATGGTACCGCTCCCAAGGCAAAAACCTACCAAAAAGGGACAGGTTTGTTTTGGCAGGTTTTATCTGGGAAAACGCGAATGGCCGCTTAACACGACATTACTCAGATGTTTATCTATTTAGAGCGCTCTAATTTATATGCAAAGCGACTTTTAATTATATCTTTCTCGAACTTTTTAAATATATAATAGAGATGCTTAGGTGTTAACTATACTTTCTTTTATACTCAACCAAGTTGGAAAGGAGGTTCCATGATTCCCAAATACGAAGCGATAGCTGCAGATATTCGTCGCACTATCGAGGATGGCGCTCTTAAACCGGGCGACAAGCTTCCTACCGTCGTTGAGTTCTGCAAGCTCTATAACGTTTCCAAAATCACCGTCAAACGAGCTATTGAACAAATCACCGAAGAAGGTCTTATTACCAGCCGGCGTGGATCGGGTACCTACGTTAAGGACACGGCGGGGCTTCCCGGCCAGGCGTTTTTCCAGGGCAAAAACGACCGTACCCAGGGTTTTTCGTATGAGCATCGCGAGGAGAAGGTGACCTCGGTGGTCTACGATTTCTCGATCGTTAATCCACCAGCGGACATCGCAGCCCAGCTGGGAATTGCCGAGGATGACTTTGCCTATCACGTCGTGCGCGTGCGTCAGGCCGATGAGAAGCCCATCGTTATCGAGTACACCTACATGCCCCTCGAGCTGATTCCAGGCCTTAAAAAGAAGGACCTGTACGGATCGGTCTACCGCTTCATCCGCGAGCAATGTGGGCTGAAGATTTCGAGCTTCCACCGTACCATTCGCGCCGTGGCAGCAACCGAGGAAGAAGCCGAGCGTCTGGACACCAAACTTGGCTCTCCCCTGCTCGAGCTCACCCAGATTGGCTTTTTGGACAGCGGCGCCGCCTTTGAGTATTCGATCTCGCGCAACGTTGGCGATCGCTTTGAGTTGCACAACGTAACGTTGGCATAGGTTTTTGTAGTCACGCGGGCGCTCGTTTTGAGCCGTCTTACGCGGCACCCGCACAACCTTATGGGAGTATGCACATGTCCGATTTGATTAAACTCACGCCGATCTTCCACGAGAAGATCTGGGGCGGCCGCCAGCTGGAGACCGTGTTTGGCTACGACATTCCCGAGGGTCCCATCGGTGAGTGCTGGGCCATCTCGGCCCATCCCAACGGCGACTGCCAGATTGCGGAGGGACCGTACGCCGGCCACACGCTGTCGTGGCTGTGGGCCGAGCACCGCGAGCTCTTTGGCAACTGCGAGGGCAAGGAGTTCCCGCTGCTCATCAAGATTCTGGACGCCAAGGACGACCTTTCGATCCAGATTCATCCCAACGACGAGTACGCCGCCAAGCACGAGAACGGCAGCCTGGGCAAAACCGAGTGCTGGTATGTACTGGACTGCGAGCCCGATGCCACGATCATCGTCGGCCAGCGCGCGCACGACCGCGCCGAGGCCGCGCAGATGATCGAGGGGGGCCGTTGGGACGAGATGCTCAACGTGCTGCCGATTCACAAGGGAGACTTTTTCCAGATCGACTCCGGCACCGTTCACGCCATCAAGACCGGCACGCTGATTCTGGAGACGCAGCAGTCGAGCGACGTGACATATCGCCTGTACGACTACGACCGTCCCGGCACCGACGGAAAGCTGCGCCCGCTGCACATTGAGCAGAGCCTCGACTGCATCGACTTTGATGCTCAGGCTCCGACCGACGGCACGGTGACCGCGCCCGAGGTGGACGGCGTGACCGAGCTCGAGTCCAACCCCTGCTACACCGTCGATCGCGTGCGCGTCAACGGCAGCAAGACCCTCGACCAGCGCTGGCCCTTCATGTGCCTGTCGGTCATCGACGGCGAAGGCACCGTCTGCGGCGACCCCGTCCACAAGGGAAGCCACCTGCTGGCCCCGAACACCGTCAGCTCCATCGACCTCGAAGGCAAGATGGAACTGATCATCAGCCACCTCTAGGTCACAACAACAACCAAAACGAAACAAGGGGCTCCCCCGTTCATCAACGGAGGAGCCCCTACTCGTATCTACATTTCAGCCCACCCGGTTCTCCAAATCAAAAAGCGGACGAGCGGAGCGGCGTTCGCAAGCAACGTTACCCAAGGACCTGGGCGGGCGTATGGGACAACATCGATCGCGAGTTCCGCACGCAAAGGAGAGCACTTAATGTGCTCTCCGTCTTGCGCAGGACTGCCCGAGCAGGCGATGTTGCCCCATACGCCCGCCCAGGTCCGCCGGGATCACGACAGCTTGACGATCGGTGCAAAACCTTTCATTAGCTTTTTGGTCTGGCCGGTCTTTTCGAATTGGACCTCGATCATGTCTCCGGCGACCGAGATCACGGTGCCCGTGCCAAAGGTCTTGTGGCTCACGGTATCGCCCGCGGCAAAGTCCTGCGATGCGCTGGCACGATCGACCTTGCGCTCCACCGTCGGGGACACCTTGGAAGACGGCTTTTTGGCTCGCGACGCGCCCGAACCAAAAGTCGAGGCAACACGGCCGGCGTCAGGCGAAACCCCACGATGGCGCTCGGTCCCGTAACTGCTGCCGCCAAAGAAATCGTCAAAGCTCGATCCGCCGCGCGAACCGGAACCGCCGGTCGAGCGCGTATGCGAGCCAAACACCTTGCCGCCGTACATATCCGAGCCCATGCCCGAGCCAAAGGTGCCGTGACGGTCGCCGCGCTTCTCCCAGCCCGTGCCCTCAAAACCGGCAGAACCGATGCCGCTAAACTCGATATCCTCAAACGGAATCTCGTTGAGGAAGCGCGAGCGCGGGTTGGCAGAGGTCGAGCCGTAGGTGCGACGCGTGGCCGCATAGGTCAGGAACAGGCGCTTGCGAGCACGCGTGATGGCGACGTAGGCCAAGCGACGCTCCTCCTCGAGCTTGCCCGGATCGTCACTACCGCCAAAGTCGTGCACGTGCGGGAAGATACCCTCCTCCATGCCGGCCACGAACACCGCCGGGAACTCCAGGCCCTTGGCGGAGTGGATGGTCATCATGGTAATGGCATGCGTCTCGCCGGCCAGGGAATCCAAGTCGGAGCGCAGGGCCAGCCACTCCATGAGCGCCGGCAGCGCCTTACAGGTGAGCGGACCGTAGGTGCGCTCGATCTCGTCGGCATGCACGGCACCCGCCGGCATCTCCGTCGGCGCGGCATACGCGTTGCCCGCGATGGCGGCGGCCAGGGCATCCTGCGGAGACAGCGCCGGAGCGGCCAAGCTATCGAGCGGATTGGAGCCCGCGGCGTCACGCGCGCCAACGAGCGCCTCAAACGAGGATACCGGGGCAGATGGCCCCGGTTCGGGCGCAGGCGCGCTCACCACGACAGGCTCGGGCTCGGCGCTAGCAGGCACATCGGCAACACCGGCAGCGCGCAGCTCTTCCAAGCTCTCGAGCGTACCTTCGATATCCTCGTGCGTCTCCTCAAATTCGGCGGCGACGCCCAGGAATTCCTGGATGTTCTCGGCGCGGCTCTCGGACTCCATGGTGCCCTCGGCGCGGAAAGCCTGCAGCAGGCCCGTCTTATCGACGATCATCTCGACGACGTCCTTGAGCTCGCCGTCCATGCGGCGACCCTCGCGCACCAGCGCCACAAAGCTCGACAGGCCGTTGCGCACCTTGGCGCTAAACATGCCCGTCTCGGCTGTTGCGATCTCGCAGGCTTGGAAGAACGAGCAACGGTTGTCGCGCGCCAGCTGCTCAATCTTTTGGATCGAGGTGGAGCCGATGCCGCGGCGCGGCGTGTTGATAACGCGCTTGACGCTCATATCGTCTGCCGGGTTCACGATCATCTTGAGGTAGGCCATGACGTCGCGGATCTCGGCACGGTCGAAGAATCGCGTGCCGCCCACGATCTTGTAGGGCACGCCTGCGCGCAGGAACATATCTTCGAGGATACGCGACTGGGCGTTGGTGCGGTAGAACACAGCGATATCGTCGTAACTCGTGCCCTTGGAGTGCAGCTTTTCGATCTCGCCGGCAATCCAGCGGCCCTCGTCGCGCTCATCGCTTGCCTGGAAGGCCTGGATCTTCTCGCCGTCGCCCTCGGCCGTAAACAGACGCTTGTCCTTGCGTTGCGAGTTGTGGCGCACCACGGCGTTGGCGGCGCTCAGGATATGACCCGTAGAGCGGTAGTTCTGCTCCAGCTTAACGGTCTTGCAGTTTTTAAAGTCCTTCTCAAAGTCCAGGATGTTGGTGATGTCGGCGCCGCGCCAGCTATAAATGGACTGGTCATCGTCGCCTACGACCATGAGGTTTTGGTACTTGGCGGCCAGCAGGTTGGCGATCTCGTACTGGACGTGGTTGGTGTCCTGATACTCGTCGACGCTAATGTAGCGGAAACGCTCTTGGTACTTATCGAGCACCTCGGGGCGGGTGCGCAGCAGCTCAAGCGTGCGCACGAGCAGGTCGTCGAAGTCCATAGCGTTGGCGGCGCGCAGGCGGCGTTCCAGCTCCAGGTAGACCTGCGCGGCCTTTTTGTCGTTGGGGCTGTCGGCGGATTTGAGCATGTCCTCGGGGCCGATCATGGCGTTTTTGGCCGAACTGATCTTGCTGCGGATCATATTGATGGGGAATTGCTTTTGCTCGATACCGAGCGCCTGCATAATATCGCGCACCATGCGCTTGGAATCGTCGTCATCGTAGATGGTGAACTGACCGGTGTAGCCCAGCAGATCAGCGTCCTCGCGCAGCATACGCACGCACATGGCATGGAAGGTGCACACCCACATGCCACGGGTGCCGCTGGGAATGAGCGCCGCCAGACGCTCACGCATCTCGGCCGCGGCCTTGTTGGTAAACGTGATGGCAAGGATCTGCCAGGGCTTAACACCCAGGTCGCCGAGCATATGTGCGATGCGGAAGGTCAAGACGCGGGTCTTGCCCGAGCCGGCGCCGGCAAGGACCAGCAACGGACCCTCGGTGGTCAGGACCGCCTCGCGCTGGGCGGGATTAAGGCTGTCGAGGTCGACGAGCGGCTTGGCGGGTTTGGGTGCCGGCGCGGGAGCGTCGTAGATGTCGAGCGGGACGAGCTCGGGCTCCGGCACAGCAGGGGCGGTGTATGCATCGAGCGGCACGGGTTCCGGCGCGGGCGGCACGGGTACCGCGGCTTTCTTTTCCCAGGGCAAGGGCTGGGTCATGGGCGACTCCTCATCTGACGGACGGCGCGCCTGCGGGCAGCGCCATAGTTTGAGCCGTATCAGTATACCGAGCCGCGCGGACACCGACGCAAATCACACCACGACTCCGTGCGCCACCGTCAGGCCCGCCCCAGCGGATTTGGTGCATTGGGGGGGGCACCGATGTCATGGCAACGGTAGCGAGCGGCGGCCAGAACGAACAAATTGGCATGAAAAGAGGGCGGCATAGACCTTTTGGCCATGCCACCCTCTTTGAATGACAAGTTGTCGTTCTGGCCGCCGCGCAGCGTCAACCAAGTTACAGGCCAAGCATCGGCTCCAGGACAAAGAAGTACGCGAGTACCACGATGCCCAGGATGATGCGGTAGACGCCGAAGCACTTGAAGTCATGACGGCGGACGAAACCCATAAGCCACTTGATGGCGATAAGCGAAACCACAAAGGCGACGACGCAGCCCACGCCCAGGATGGCGATCTCGTTGGTGCCGAACGTGCCGCCCTTAACGAAGTACTTGACCAGCTTGAGCGCACTTGCGCCAAACATAACGGGAATAGCCAAGAAAAACGTGAACTTAGACGCCACCGATCGCGTGCAGCCCAGCAGCAGGCCGCCGATGATGGTGGAGCCGGAGCGCGATGTGCCCGGAATCAGCGAAAGCACCTGGAAGCAACCGATACCCAGCGCGGTCTTCCAACTCAGGTCCTCGAGCGTAGTGATGGAGCCAAAGTCCAGGTTATCATCATCGTCTGCGGCGGCAGTCGCAGCGGGCGCGGCAAAATGCGCACCAGCGGGGCGTCCGCCCGTCACCACGGCACGCGAACCAAACGAACCGGCAAGAGCGGCCTGGTCGCGCTTGTTCGCGCGCCAGTTCTCAATCACGATAAACAGCACGCCGTACACAATGAGCGCCAGCGCCACGACGGGAGCATTATAGAAATGCTCCTCCATCCAGTCGTTAAGCGGCAGACCGATCGCCGCGGCGGGAATGCAGCCGAGCACAATCTTGCCCCACAGCACCCAGGTGTCGCGACGGCCCTCCTTGCCTTTGCTGGGAGAAAACGGGTTGAGGTCGTAGAAGAACAGGACGCAGACGGCCAAAATGGCGCCAAGCTGAATCACGACCAGGAACATATTCCAGAACGTCTCGCTCACGTTCATCTTGACGAACTCGTCCACCAAGATCATGTGACCGGTCGACGAAACAGGCAGCCATTCGGTAATGCCCTCGACCAGGCCCATGAAGGCAGATTTTAGAAGCTCGATGATATCCAAAGGGACCCCCTCGTTAGACACCCGCCGATAGTTGTTCTGCGGACGGTTGCGGGCGATGTCCCATTATCAACCGTTCGGCAGCGGCCGCGCCCACCCTTACCAAAAAACTCGCCCGTTCACAGAATTGCGAGCGGTCAAACCCAAATCCTTGGGTATAACTGCAACAAGATAAAGTGTCCGGCGGCCACGCATCCGCGTCCGCCCGATGCACGAGCTCCACGCCCGTGCGATAGACCAAGGAGGAAACCATGAACGAGGGCTACACCAAGGTATTTGTTTCGCTCGACGGTACTGAGCAGCAGGATTTTGTGCTCGCGCGCGCCATCAAGGTCGCCGCGAACAATGGCGCCAAGCTGATCATCGGTCACGTCATCGATTCCACGGCGCTCGAGAGCGCCGGTTCCTATCCGGTCGATCTGGTCAACGGCCTAGAGGAGGCATTTAAGAACTCCATCGCCAAGCAGCTCGAAGAGGCCAAGGCCAATCCCGACATTCCCGAGGTCGAGGTCATGATTCGCGCCGGCCGTATTCGCGAGACACTCAAGGACGAGATGCTCGACGTGGTCAAGCCCGATCTGGTGCTCTGCGGCGCCCGCGGCCTGTCCTCAATTAAGTATGCGCTACTGGGTTCGATTTCGACGTTCCTGCTGCGCAATACGGACTGCGACATTTTGGTCGTGAAGTAGGTTCCTTCCCGCCGGCGCAAGGCCTGCGGGGTTATCACGCCGACGTCCTCGCCGCTTCGCGGCTGCGGGATGTCGGCTTAGATAACCCCTCCCGGCCTTGCGCCTTCGTCACCGTACTTCAGCGAGTTGGCTGATAAGAAAGATGGCGTGCCGCCCCGTTTGGGGCGGCACGTTTTTGTTTGGGCGGGCGTCTGCCGCGTGCGCTACTCGAAATATTGGAACTTGTTAGTTGAGAAGGCGAACGTGACGACGAAGCCCTCGCCCGGCTCCGATGCCGCGGTGACGTCGATGCCCATCTTGGAGCACAGGCGCGCCACCAGGTAGAGGCCGATACCCGTTGCGCGCTTGGTGGTGCGGCCGTTGTCGCCGGTAAAGCCCTTCTCGAACACGCGCGGAAGGTCTGCCGCACACACGCCGCAGCCGTTGTCCGCGACGGTGAGCTCGATTCGTTCACTCGCCAGGCCCTCGTCCAGCAACGCACCCGAAAACACGATCTTTGCGCCGTCCTCACGCGCATATTTAATGCTGTTCTGAATGAGCTGGCCCAGAATGAACTCAAGCCACTTCTCGTCGGTAAAGACCTCGAAGTCGAGGTTCTCGCACACCGGGGCCACGTGCGCCGCAATGAGCTCGCGCGCGTTGGCTTTAATCGCGCCCGTCACCAAGGTCTTGAGATCCCAGCGGCGAATCAGGTAGTCGCGCTCCACGACTTCCGAGCGCGCGTAGTACAGCGCCTGGTCGATATAGCGCTCCACGCGAGCCAGCTCGCGACCCAGGTCATCCACACGCGACAGGTCGTCTTCGCTGCCATCCAGGTTTTCCAAAATCAGATGAGCTGCCGCCAGGGGCAGCTTGGCCTCGTGGACCCAGCTCTCGATATAGTCGCGATAGTCATCGGTCTGGCGCCTGCCTTCGGCAACCTCGTCACAAGCGGCTTTGCCCACCCGGCGCAAGACCTCGTACTCGAGCTCGCCCTCGGCATAGGTCGGGCATTGCACCATCTCCTGCACCCATGCGGGACTCTCGAGCTCCTCTGCCGCACGCTCCAGCTGGCGCAGAAAACGACGACGGCGCGCGTACTCGATCACGATGCCGAGCATACCGAAGATAAAGGACACGCCGACCGCCACGACCACAATAGATGTCGAAGCACCGGCGACCGTCAGCACAAAGCAGCTCAGCAGCACGCCGCACGTCCACACGGCGACGGGAAGCAGCGCATCTTTAAAGAACTTGCCAAACGACATAGCCGGCCCCTAGACCGAATAACCTTGGCCGCGATGCGTCGTCAAATACCCCTTGATGCCGATTTTTTCGAGCGTGGCGCGCAGGCGGTTGATGTTGACGGTGAGCGTATTGTCGTCCACGAAGGCGTCGGAGTCCCACAGGTCCTGCATGATGGCCGGACGCGAGACAATCTTGCCCGCGCGACCCAAGAGCAGCGAGAGGATACGCAGCTCGTTTTTGGTGAGCTCGGTACTGTCGCCGGTTGCCGTATTGGTGACCATGGAGCGGGCGAGGTCGAGCTCCAGTCCCTTGTGGACGAGCGTGCTGCGCTCGCCTGCCGCCGCGGTGCGACGCAGCAAGGCATTGATGCGCGCCACGAGCACACGGGCGCTGTAGGGCTTGGGAACAAAGTCGTCCGCACCGAGCGTCATGGCCATGACCTCGTCGATCTCGGTCGTGCGCGACGTGAGGACGATGATGGGAACCTCGGATTCGCGGCGAACCTCGTGGCAGATATGCTGGCCGTCCTTAACGGGAAGCGTGAGGTCGAGCAGCACCAGGTCGGGCGCGGCGGCGAGAATATCGCGCGAGACATGCTCAAACGATTCGCATGTCTCAACCTCAAAACCGGCGCGGGCAAGGATGTCGACAAGCTCACGACGAATGGGCTCGTCGTCCTCAACGACATAGATCAGCGCCATGTGTCCTCCCGTTTCTCGTAACTTGCACTTTCCACACCATTATGCCCACGGCGTCGCAGCGATGCGACCCCGTGGGCATCTAATGTGACAATAGTGTTCGGTAGCCTTGAGAGAAAATAGGGGCCGACCGGTCCTAAACCGATCGGCCCCATCACTTCGACCTCGAGCCTCTACTCGAGCGTACGCATGTACGCAGAGATGGCATCCAGGCCCTTCTGCAGGTCGTCGGTGTTATCGGAATATGCATAGCCGATGCGCATGCTCTTGGGCTCCTCGAAGCAATCGCCCGGGGTGACGAGCGCGCCGGACTTCTTAATCATGTCGACGCAGAACGTCCTGGAGTCGATGTCGTAGTCGTAATACACGAGCGCGGTGGTACCCGCCTCGGGCTTGACGAACGACAGGTGCGGCTCGCTCTCGACCCACTTCTCCAGAACAGCAAGGTTCTGACGGACGATGCGACGGCTGCGCTCAAGGATCACGGAAGCGTTGCCCAGAATCAGCTCCGCCACCGACTCGCTGAATATGCCGGCGGAAATCAGGTTGTAGTCGCGATGCGAGAGCAGTGCGCGACGGAGCTCCGGGCTCTTGGTAACCGCCCAGCCCAGACGCAGGCCGGCGAACGACCAGACCTTGGACATGGATGCGGTGACGATGGCCTTGTCGTACAGGTCAATCACGGACTCGGAGTACTCATCCGTCTGAGTAAGCAGACGGTAGACCTCGTCGCAGAGCACCCACGCGTCGTGTTTGCGTGCGACCTCGACAATCGCCTTGAGCGTATCGGTGTCGAGCAGGGCGCCCGTGGGGTTGTCCGGGTTATTGATGCAGATGAGCTTGGTATCGTCGGTCACCAGGGCATCGAGCGCGTCGACGTCGACGTGGTAGCCGTTCATGCGGTCGAGCTGAAGGATATCGACCTTCGCACCGCACATCTCGGGAATCGAGTAAAGCTGCTGGTAGGTGGGCTTGACGGAGACTACATGATCGCCCGGTTCGACAAGCGTGGAAATAACCAGGGAGTTGGCGCCGGTCGCGCCGTGCGTGGGTACGATATGCCCGGGCTCGACCGTCTTATAGAGACGCGCGACCCCCTCGAGGAAGCCGGGCTGCCCCTCGATGTCTCCGTAGGTGAATCGGCGCGAGCACAGGCTGTTGAGCCACGCCTTCTTGTCGGTGTTCGTAAGCTCGAACAGCTGGTCGAGCGTGAGGGAGTAGACGCACGTCTCCGCAACGTTGTAGGTGCACTTGGTCTCCCACTCGTTCATCCACTGCTCGACGGCGAAATCCTTGATCTGCATTGTCGCTTCCTTTCCTTGACTTTCCTACAGTTCCACCACGGTGCCCAGCCCCGCCTCGACGGCGCGGTCGTAGGCGATTTTCGATGCCGAAAGGTCCTGAACGGCGATGCCCGACGTATCGAACACCGTCACCTGCTCGTCATCCGAACGCCCCGTAACCGCGCCGGCGATGACTTCGCCGAGCTCCGCTTTGATGTCCTCGGGCGTGATGGCACCTTCGGCAACCGGAATCTCCAGCTCACCGGACGCGACCGATTGCTCGCGGTCGTCGACGTAAACAGCGGCACGGGCGACAAGTGCCGAGGCGAGCTCCTGCTTGCCGGGCATGTCGGCACCGACGCAGGAGATATGCGTACCGGGGCGCACCCATGCATCGGGGATGATGGGCTTGGTCGCCGGCGTGATCGTCACGATGATGTCGGCCTCTGCCGCGGCACCTTGGCCGTCGGCCGTCGCTTCGATGGAATAGGTAGATGCCTCGCGAGCATGCTCGCAGGCGCCCAAGATATGGGCGACCTCGTCTCGCATACGCTCGACGCGGGCCTCGGGCGCGGCATCGGAAACCGGCTCCCACACCTTGACCTCACTCACCTTGGGACAGGCGGCGAGCACGCCCGCCACCATATAGGTGCTCATATGGCCGGCACCCGCAACAAGCAGTTTGGATGCATCCGCCCGAGCCAGCCACTTGGCACCGAGTGCAGCGGCGGCACCGGTGCGAAGCCCAGTGACGGCAGAGGCATTGAGCAGCGCCAACGGCTCGCCCGTCGCGTTATCGCACAGCAGCGTGGTGCCAAAGATCTCGGGCAGCCCCTTTTTAGGATTCTGAGAGAACCAGGCAGTGAGCTTGAGACCGAAGAGGCCGCTTCCCGCCAACTCGCCCGAGCGGATATCCATATCGGCCACGCCGGGTTCGAACTGCTCATATACCATCGGCCACGCAACGCCCTTGCCCGTTGCCTTCTGGCGATATGCCTCCTCCACAGCAGCGATCGCATCCTCGATCGTCAGTACCTTGGAAACTTCCTCGGCCGAAAGCACCACCATCTGCCCCATCATCGCTCCTCTCAGCAAAAGCTTTACGTTGCTTCACTGTACGGTTTAGTAACGATGCCGCCAAGGGTCATTTATTGTTGGAATCTACAACGATTCTCAATCTGATTTTTCGTTTTATCAACAGGTATTTGAACTATTTCTCGCATCAACGGCATATGGATGTGCGATTATCCTATTTGTACCTGTACTATTTGTAGTGATTTACAAGGTGATGCTGATGCTATACACCATCTCGGACTTCTCACGGGAATATGAGGGGTCGGTCCGCCTAATCGCCGGCAGCGATGGCATCTCGCGTGCCGTCTCCGGCGTCGGGATTCTCGATTATGAACTCATGCCCGGCCTCAAGAACAAGTACCAGCGCGTCAACTTCAGCTCAGACGAGATCGTCCTCAGCACCTTCCTCTATGCAAAGGACGACCCATACCTCATCACTGAAGCCGTGAAATACCTCGTCGCCAAGGGAACGAGCGGTCTCATCATCAAAAACGTCCTGCACATTCCGATTCCCGACCAAGCCATCCGCTACGCCAACGCGCGGCACTACCCGGTCTTTCTCACGACCGACGACTCACTGTTCTTTGACAGCGTCATCTATGAGGTCAAACGGCATATCGAGCAGCTCGCGTCCATCGACTTCGCACAGCGCGAGATCGATGCCCTGAGGACAGACGTATCGCCCGAGTCCATCTGCCGACGCATCCGACGTCTCAACCCGTCATTTCTGGACGAAGCGGTCGCCCTGTTCGCATCGTTTGCAGAGCCCCTCGACCCGCGTACGTTTTTGCAAATCGAACGTCTCTGTGCAAAATCGACCCTCGCCGGATGCCACAACATGCTGGCACCCTATGACGGAGGCTTGTTATTCGTAGCGACAAGCGACTCGGAGCAGGCGCTCGATGTGGAGCGAATCGTGCAGGCGCTCATGGAGCTCATCGAGGCTAGCGGTATCGATGGCGGAGCGGAAGGGCTCGGCATCAGCG
>CAUDDU010000007.1 GCA_958448375.1 uncultured Collinsella sp. | reverse complement strand
CCCAGATCCGAGCTGGTCATGCCATAGTGAACCCAGCGGCTGGGCTTGGGGTCGCCCTCGGGAACATCGGCATCGATGTATTCCTTCATGTTGGTCAGGAAGGCAATGACGTCGTGGCGCGTGACTTCCTCGATCTCATCGACCTTCGCCTTCTCAAAGTTGGCATGGTCGCGGATCCACTGGGCCTCGTCTTTGGAAATACCGATCTTGCCGAGCTCCGCCTGGGCCTCGCAGGCCAGAACCTCGATCTCCTGCCAAATGGCGTACTTGTTCTCGAGGGAGAAGATGTGTCCCATCTCCGGGCGGGTATAGCGATCGATCATAGCGGCTCCTTTTTGGTTATTGGCACGTTGGTCGTAACCCAACCATTGTACCGTGCGCAGGTGCAAGTATGGGCAGCAGGCATTAACCTAACATTTTGGAATTGGAGCGGGCATGGGGACGTCCGCGTATTTGCTTCGCAAATACGCACCGGCTTCAGTGGCATACCGAGATCCGGGGAAGTGTGGGAGCAAAGCAGGCTGAATCTACCATTCCCGAAATCTTCCTTGCTCCATGGAGCGGGCAACGGGACATCCGCGCGTCCGCGTCGCGGACGCGGACCGGCTGCGGCGATCTCCTCGGATTCACGGAGACGATAGGGAAGACTTTGTTGAATTGGCCGTCCCGAGGTCTTCCGCGCTCGGTGGAGCGGGCAACGGGACGTCCGCGTATTTGCTTCGCAAATCCGCACCGGCTTCAGGCGCCTGTCGGCGCCTTCGCCTGCTCGCTACAAACGCTTCGCGTTTGCTTAACGCTCGCACCCTGTCGGGTTCGAGTCCCGGCACTTTATTGAAAAAAGCACGGAACCGTGATGGTGCCGTGCTTGTGCTCTTAACTGGAGCGGGCAACGGGACTCGAACCCGCGAGTGTCAGCTTGGGAAGCTGATGCCTTACCACTTGGCGATGCCCGCTTGTGTGTTGGCTAGTATAACGCGGTTGTCTTGTTCGATACAAGGGTGGCGATGCTTGTTTTAGCTGTGGAGATTCGTTTGAAAATCGCGTCAATTGTGGAGACGAGGACCTTTGACTTCCTGTTCTCCTTATCTTCTACCTGCGCTTTTGCTTGATTGTTGTATTTGAGCTCGATTTGTCAGAAATCGGGCAAGCTTTTGGTCAGGCTCCGGTACTTACCCGCATGAACCTCGGGGGTAGCCTCATCCTACGCGTCGCAACCTCCCCATGCGGCGCACGAGGGATAAGGAGCAGCCATGTCCAACGCACCCACGCACTCTGTCCACAGCGCAATCGCAACAGGTCCGCTGCTCCTGCTCCTCTTCCTGCTTTTCGGCTGCCTGGCACCAGGAGCCGCATTTGCCGTCGATGGCTACGACCAGCTCGGCTTCCGCACTATTAGCGATGATTGTGGGCCCTTCTTCATCGGCAAGTATGAAGCTCAAGACACCTCGATTGCCTACTGCATGAACCAGGAGCGCCCCGGCCCCACCAAACCGGGCGGCCCATGGCTCAACTTTGATCAAGGCTGGGTGTGGCTCGACGACGAGTTCGCGGCAATCGTTTGTCACGGATATCCCACCACCACGTCGTTTGGCGGTTACCATCTTTCACCCGATCGCGCCCGCGCCGCCACCCAGCTTGCCGTATGGATGCTCAACGGCACTACCCATGTCGACGGCACCTACTCCTACACGACCGCTCAGGGTAAAACCAAGAGCGGACACTTTACCGCCGACAATGAAGTCGTGGCGGCTGCGCGGTGGCTCCACGACAGCGCAAAATCAGGAAGCATCAAAGCCGCTCCGCACCGCGCGCGACGCTATCTAGGGGCCGTATCGGGCGGCAGCAAACGTCAAGACATGCTCTATGTACTGCCGGCGGTCTCTGTTTCCTTCCAAAAGCAGTCTGCTGACACCGTTATTACCAGCGGAAACAATACCTATCAGTTTACCGGGGCAACATTCGATATTTTTGAGAGCGCCAGCGGCGCGCGTGTCGGCACCATCAAGATGGACAGCAACGGTCGAGCGCAAGCAACACTTCTGCCCGACACGGCATACTACCTAGTTGAAACGAAGACGCCGGCCGGCTATGTCCCCCGCCACGATCGTATTGCCTTTACCACGGGGAATGACGGCGGGCGGGTCGCCATTGATGAACAGCCCGGCACCATCAACCTGCGTATCGTAAAACTCGATGCCGCGACGAATGCCGGCCCCCAGGTGGGATCTTCACTCGCAGGAGCAGAGTTCACGTGTGTGTCGCAATCAACCCCTGGATGGGCGCAAATTCTCACGACTGACGAAAGCGGTCGGGCTACCCTCGTCGATGTCCCCTTAGGAACCTTTACCATCTACGAATCAAAAGCCCCCGAGGGCTACCTGCCATCCAACGACAGCTGGACCTATACCGTTGGAGCCGACCAGCTCGGCGATTCAGGCGTAGTCGAGATCGAATCTCGCATTTCCGATATCCCCATTGCGTTTGACCTTGAGATTTCCAAATTCAAGGATTACGGCAATAGCGACCAATCCGGCCTGGAGCAGCCGGCGGGTGGTGTTGTCTTTGAAGTTGTCAGCAACAGCTCTCAGCAGGTTGTTGGCACATTGACCACAAACATCTATGGCTTTGCCTCCACCAAAGATCAGCCCGAAGCATGGTTCGGCACAGGCAAGCGACCCGCCGGTGTCCACGGAGCCGTCCCATACGACCGTGCCGGCTACACGATTCGCGAGGTTCCGGAAACCGTCCCCGAGGGTTTTAAACGTGCAGGGGAATGGACCGTCGGGGCCAATCAGATTTCCAACGGCGCCGAGCTTCAATATATCGTGGACAACCACGCTCTGTCGACGCATCTCCAGATTGTAAAACGCGATGCCCAAACAGGCGCTTCTGTTCCACTAGCCGGATTCACCTTCCAACTCCTCGACAGCAATCACGAACCTGTCTCACAAACTTGCTGGTATCCAGCACATAACGTAATGGACACCTTTACGACTGACGCGACCGGGACCGTCACACTGCCAGAATCGCTCGTGCCGGGCACCTATTATGTACGCGAAGCCTCGGCCAAAGAGCCCTATCTTGTCGGCGAAGAGATCGAGGTAAACATACCCGCCGACATGAACCTAACGCCCGTTGTAATCGCCTCGTATTATGACCACGCCGCGACCGGAAACATCAGGATCGTTAAAACCGATGCCGTAGACGGCAGCAGCCTCGCGGGCGCCGTCTTTGAGATCCGTGCCTCGGGTGATATCGTGCGCCCCGACGGTAGCATTGCCGCGCTCGACGGTGAGACTGTCGCTGCCGTCACGACGGATGAAACTGGAGAAG
This sequence comes from uncultured Collinsella sp., assembly GCA_958448375.1. GTDB lineage: Bacteria > Actinomycetota > Coriobacteriia > Coriobacteriales > Coriobacteriaceae > Collinsella. Next base: position 10,701 of record CAUDDU010000007.1, on the reverse strand, counting down.
CACGCGCGGACGACCTCCCGCTGGGATCTGGCACCGCACGCTACGAGGTTGTCGAGACTCAAGCGCCGGCAGGCTTCTTACTCGATCGGACATCCCATATTGTCGACCTTACTTATGCCGACCAGAAAACACCCGTTGTAGAAGCACGGCTTAACGTATCCGACGATTACACCAAGGTAGATATCTCCAAGGTCGATGCAATCGGCGAGCAGGAAGTGGAAGGCGCACAGCTCACCTTATATGGTCCCGATAAAACCGAAATAGACTCCTGGACCTCATCCGACAAGCCACACCGCGTCGAACATCTTGCACCCGGCACCTACTCGTTGCGCGAAATGATGTCTCCGCGGACCTATGACCTTGCCGAGGAGATAACGTTTGAAATAAAAGATACGGGAGAAGTCCAATCCGTCGCGATGAAGGATGCGCCCATCGAGATCAAGGGGCAGGTCGACAAGCGTCAGGAACTTGTCCAACCTATCGAAAAGGGCCTGTTGGCTAACGGCGATGGTAAAAACCGCGCCACGACGCAAACCAATAGTGATGGGCTTTTCTCCTATACCATCGATGCTCGAAACGATTCCGCTACTTGGGTTGATGAGTTTACGATTACCGATGATCTTGAGTGCGCCAAAGACGGCACGGCGAGATTCATCTCAATCGAAACCCCCGTCGCCATCGGCGACCTCAACGGTCTGTGCAACGTGTGGTATCGCACGACGCCGTTGGACTCGACAGACGTCGATGAACCGGCGAACGCGACACTTGACGATGGACACGAAAATCCTTGGCTTGAGTCCGACGAAGTAAAAGAGAGCCTTGGTGAGGACTGTCGCCTCGTCGATTACGACGGCTGGCGCCTCTGGAAGGCGGATGTCTCGACCACGGAATCCACCACACTCGAGGCGGAAGAGCTCGACCTTACACCCAATACCGTCGTAACGGGCATTCGAATTGAATACGGTGCGGTAGCCGCCGACTTTACGACTCGAAGCGATGCGGATTCTTGGACCCGCGATGATCTCAAAGATGAGCACGACGACCTTGACGATGCCAAAGCAATCCTTGGCACAGACGCTCGGGGCGCAATCGTGCACATGCAGGCGACGTCGGCTTATACGCCCCAAACCGCACTCACCAACAGCGCACGCGTCGATCTTTGCCGCAACGGCGGCGGCGATAAACTTGAGTCACATGACGAGGACCGTGTCATTCAACGCTGCACCCTACCGCAGGACCTACCGGCAACAGGATCAGTTCCCATCGCCGCTTGCATCACCGCGCTCCTGACCTCGGGTGCCGCAGCCCTATGGTTCGCTCGCCTTAGGTCGACCCCAAAGAAGCGCTAGCGCGATGAAAAAGCGGGCGAGCCAGTCCCCTGGCTCGCCCGCTTTCAATCATGTAAATCGCCGTATCTACTCTGCAGACGAAGATCCACCATCAACGATTGCCTGCTCGGACTCAGGAATCCCATCGGCACCCGTACTCTGTTCTTGCTCCACCTCTTCGCTGATTGCGGAGGCGGGGGTCGAGCCCTTTGCACCCACGATGTAGGCAGCCCCAAATCCTAACGCAATGGCAATCAAGGTCAAAATCACGTAGACAGGCCAATGGCGCTTAATATACGAAAACACGTTGACTCCTTAGAGCTCCGTCTACGAACGGCGGATAACCTCGGTCACGACCTCGGATACCGTGGCAATGTTCGTCGGGTTGACATTGTGGGGCAGGTCGTCCTCGGTACGAGCGCAAGCCAGACGCGTGCCGTCCACGCCGGCGATGGTGAGGGCTCGGCGGCTCGCCTCGAGCGCGGCATAGGCATCGGTCTTGGCATAGGGCATCTCGAGCGCGCCACAATCGACATGGAACGACTTGCACACCTTGCTGACCAGGTTCATGATGCGGCGATCGCCCTTGAGCAGCTGCTGTTCGCCCTCGACCGTCACCACCGAAAGCCTACCGGCGCCGACGGATTCAAGATTGATGAAGAATACGCCGCGGAGCTTATCGCGATGCGAAGCCAAGAAGGCCTTCATGCCGGCGCCATCACAATCCGAGGCGCCCGTTGCCACAAACCAGATATCGTGACCGAGCAGCTCATCATCGCCCATAGAGGCGACAGCCGAGAGCATATCTTCGGAAGAAGCGCCATCGGAAGACGTAGCGCCGCCCTTCCAGCCATCGTTATCGTCCTCGAAGTTATCCCACGAACCGATACCGCGACCGGACTTCTTGGCATCGTAATCGTCTTCGACGCCCAGCCAATCACTCATGCTGTCCTGCTCGTTTTTCCTTTTACGACCGAACAGGCCACCCAGGCCGCGTTTGCGAGACTTGGGTGCCGCCGGGGCGGGAGCCGAAATGGTCTCGATCGGCTGCGCGCCCGACGCAACGGGCATAGAAGGCGCAACGGGTGCCGATGTGGGTTCGGGACCCTGGGCAGTAGCAAAGGGGTCGTTGACCTGGGCAGAGGGATCGGGAAGGTCGAACAGCGACGTGCGAGACGCAAAGTTTGCCTGCTTCATAGACGGCAGCGACGGATCGGGGACCGAAGCCAGCGGAGACAAGGAAGGTGCAGGCGACGGTGCCGACGCCGGATCGGGAACATTCATCTGCGGACGCGGCGATGCCTGGGAGGAAATCTGGGCCATAAGGGAATCGACCGTTTCGTCCTGGGTGGGAGCGACATTGGCAACCGTGGCACCGGAACCACTCGGGGTCGGCATGGTGAAAATCTGCGTGGAGTAAGGCCTCGACTCATCCGTCTCGGGAGTCTCGGAAACCGCAGGCACTTCCTCCTGCTCGACCTCGGTCGAATCACCTTGATCGGCTGCCGCGTATTGCTCTTCGTCAGAGTTGGCCTCGACGGACTCGTCCTCGGCGGCATCTTGGATTTCGGCAGCATCAATGGGCTCGTCATCGTCTGCCGCGTCGCCCTGCTCATCGGAAACAGGAAGGGGCTCGGCAATTGCGGTGCCTTGCTTTTCAAACGTTATCGTGGAATCGAACTGCGCGGCATCAAACGACATGGTGCTATCGACGTGCTGCTGAGCCTCGAAAGACGTTGTTGCCTCAACAACATCCGCTGGCGTCGGTTGCTGGGACTCAAAGGACGTCGTAGCTTCGGCAGCGTCGACGGGCCCGGACTGCATAGCCTCGTTCTGCTCGAACTCTTGCGCCGCGCGCTCACGTGCCGCCTCGGCTGCCTGCTGCTGAGCGATAGCCTCCTGCTCGGCAGCCTCGCGTGCGGCAGCGCGCTTCTCCTCGAAATCGTCGACAAATTTCCTGCCCTTTGCAAGCGCACCCTTAAAGAAGCTGGAAGCGCTGGCGCCAATCGAAGAGAACGCGGATGCAATATCGGCATGGGGCGTTGCCGCGGGAATCTCGGCCGAGAAATCAGTATCGCTCTCGTAAGACACGCGCCCCGGCTGTTCAACGTAATCGTCGTCAGACTCGTCCGCAACGTCTTGCGCCGGCGCGGCGGGAGCCAAAATGTCCAGTCCTGCCGCGGGATCGATCGCAGACACCGCCTCGGGCTCGGCAACGGTAACCGCGGCAGACTCATCATCCGCAGTGACAACGGGCGCAGGCTCGGGCTCAAACGTCGGCTCCTCGCCCTCCTCGTAATCGAGCGTGCAGGACTCGGGAAGCATTCCGAGCGCACGGATGGCATCCGAACCAAAGCGGATGTTGCCGGCGGCGTTGCGATAGAGCTTGGGCTCGGGCTCGGCCGCGGCAGGCTCCTCCGCCGGCTCAGCAGCGGGAACCTCGTCATTGAACTCTTCGGCCTGGACAGCCTGATTCTGATCCTCGGGCACGATGGCGCCAATCAGCGTCTCGTCGGCAGACGCACCCTCAAAGCCCTCGATCTGCTCGTCAAAAGCCTCGCCCTGTTCGGGCTCGGTTTGAGCGTCGGGAGCAATCGGCTGACCGAACTCGTCCTCGGCGTAGGTAGGCTCTTCGTACTCGATGGTGTTGCCGTAGTCGTTTTGCTGCTGGGCCGCGGCATACTCCGCCGCCGCGCGCGCCATTTCCTCGGCACGACGTTTCTGCTCCCCAAAATAGGTATCGAACGGAACATCGTCGGGAAACTCGTTCTCGCCCTGGAAGGGAGCAACGTTGTCCATAACGCCGAGCATAGCGGCGACAGAAGACTTGTTGCACACCGCGCCGGACGTATAGGGAAGAATGTGGCGGTTAGAGATGATGTTTGCCGCGTTGGCAAGTGCAACGAGGGAAGCGAGGATCGCGACAATCCACAGCAGAACCTTGAGCGCGCCGGGGAGCGGCAGGATACGCAGGATGGCAACGGCAGCAGGGGCAACCGTGGCAACGGGCAACAGCTTGGCGATGAGCGCACGATACGAAGCATAGGGCTCGCGGGCGAGCAGCTCAGCACGGGGAGAGTCGTAGTGTGCGACAACGACCACCGGGCGGTTGCGCGGAGACGCGAGCGGGCCCGAGGCCTTGTGGTAGGCGATGACATTTTGGCTCACGCCCGTCTTGCCCAGGCGCGAAACCACGGGGTGCCCTGTGCGTTCGAGCACGTAAAGAACGGCGCCGACAATGGCCAGCAAGGTGCCGACCAAGCCGATACCGCCACCGATGCCCATCAGCAGGGCACCGGCAAACGCAAGAATACCGGTAACGGCAAATGCCAACCTACTGGGCGCCGGGGCATTGAACTCCTGAACCTCGGGATCAAAGCCGTGGTTGCGGAAGATCTGAGCGATATCCTCGGCCGCCAAGCGCTCTTCTTCGCTGCATGCCGGCGTAATGCCGGTGTTCTGCAGCAGGTGGTTAATATAGTTCTGGGTGTTCGCCATGTGCGCTCCACATCCATAATCCGACAAATAGGCCCAATGCATGCACATTAGAACCGTATATAGTCGAAAGTATACCCCGAGCGAGCGCAAACGACCGAATTCGGGCCATCTTAACGCCCCGAGCGGACAAGGATATAGCCTAATCTCCATATCGGACTAAAATCATGGCAGCAAACCACCTTCTCATGCGAGGACTCTATGACGGCAAGCGACACGACCGCGACGATTAAAAAGGGGAATTCGGAGCCCAGTTTCGATAAAACGGCTCAGCGCATCCTCAATCTTTTCTTTGTGCTCAACAGCTCCCCCGAACCGCTGACGACCGAGCAGATCGTCTTGGATTCCGACCTGGGATATGGCTCCGGCAACATCGACTCGGATAAGCGCAAGTTTCGGCGCGATCGTGACAAACTGCTCGAGCGTGGCATCTTAATCAAGGAGGTTCGCCCCGCCGGTGCGCAGGAGACCGAGGAAAGCTCGTGGACAATCGACCGCGAGCACACCTTTGCAGCAGGCGGCCTCATCACCGCAGACGACGCCGATATCCTGCTCAACGCCATCGACCAGACACTAGCGGCCGGCTCATCCACTTTTGCCGCACCGCTTGCCGATATTCGCTCCAAGATTGCCTATCTCACCGGTAGGACGACGGTGGACGAAGCACCAATCCGCCGCTCTCCCACCGTCGATGCGGTATGGAGCGCCTTTGCCGAGCGATGCGCGCTGCGATTTTTATATCAGAACGGACGCGGCGAGCAGAAAGAACGTACCGTCTGTGTCTACGGCATGTTCGAACGCGAGGGCGTGGCGTACTTCTGCGGCCTCGACAATGTCACCGACGACATCAGGACATTCCGCTGCGACCGTATCGTTCGCGCATGGCGTCCTTCGAAGGCCTACGCCATCCCTGCGGACTTCAATCTCAACGACTATCTGTTCTTTGAATTCGATTTCGCCGACCGACCGCCCGTTGCAGCCACGTTCTCGTTCGCCCCTCAGACGCAGATCGATATGATCAACGGCCTCACGCGCGGGCGAGGTGAGCTCACACACACCGATGCGGGATGGATCTGGACCGTTGACGTGCGCGACCTTGAAGCCGCCGCCTCATTTTGCATGGCCCACGCCATGGACGGCATGAGGCCGATGGCCCCCAAATCGCTCAAGCAGGCGTGGAACCACCTCATTGAAAGGACGGTGCACGAGTATGCCCGTGCGTAAACTCACCAGCGAGCAGAGACTCTCGCGCGCCATCGACATCATGGAGGCCCTCTACGCCGCCGGCGAGAGCGGCATGACACGAACCGAGATTTGCGGCCGCTTTGACATCACGGGAGTATCGCTCGACGAGATTCTCGAGATCGTCTCGACGCTCGCGGACCGAGAATCTGGTGCGCGCATCATCTGCGAATGCCACGGCGAGCGTGTGATCCTCACCGGTGACGCCGGGCGTGTGCTACCGTTGCGCCTGAGTGCCGCCGAGGGCGCTGTGCTCAACCACGAACTTGAATCGTTGGGGATCGAGCCGCAGACGGCAGCCCGGATTCGGCATGCCCTTCTACCCGAAGAGCTCGGCTATAACCAGCGCGTCTTTGACACCGTCAACCACGGGTCGCACTGGCAGCAGCTGAGCTGCGCCATTCAGGACGGCGTTCGCTGCCGCATCTCATATCGCTCGATGGACGATGCACGGCCACGCGAGCGTCTGGTCGACCCCTTGCGCATTACGGCAAACGGCGACCAAACATACCTGATTGCCTGGGACATCACAGTCGATGAGCAGCGCACCTATCGCATGGATAAAATCGAGGGACTCGCCTTGACGGAAGACTCCGTCGTGCCTCACACACCGGACGTCGCATCCCTCCACGATTCCCTTGCCCGGACGCAGCGCAGCGCAAAGCTCTTGATGCCATTCGATATGGCGGAGCATCTGGACTGGGCCGGCATCACCCTAATCGAGCGCGGCGGGGCAGACATGGCAACGGTAACCGTGCATTACGGCTCCGAGCGTTGGCTACTGAGCCAGGTAATCGCAGCGGGCGGAGCCATCCGCATCTTGGATGACCCCGCCCTGTCAAAGCGCCTGTGCGATATGGCAAAAACCCTCGTCTGTCCGCTTTAGCGCCGCCGCTCGTGGCGTGCGCGCCACAGTTGCAGATAGTGCCCGATCTGCGCCGATTCGATGCGCTGGTAGGAGCTCGTGGGCAGCGACGTTAAGAACTTCTTTCCGTAGCCCTTCGTCACCAGGCGCGGGTCGGCCAGAATCAGCACGCCGCAATCGGTCGACGAGCGGATAAGGCGGCCGGCCGCCTGCTTGACCTCGAGCACCGCCTCGGGCAGCGAATAGCGCGCCCAAGCGCGGTCTTCGCGCAGGTTGCGCTCGCACGAGAGCGGGTCCGTGGGGCTCGAGAACGGCAGCTTGGGAATGATGACGCAGCGCAGTGTCTCGCCGCTGGCGTCGAATCCCTCCCAGAAGGCCTTAAGAGCAAAAAGCGACGAGGTCGGCTCGTTGATAAACCGGTCGCGCAGGCGACGAGGAGATGAGTTGCGCTGCTGGCAGTTGAGCTCCAGACCCGCACGGGCCATCTTGGGCTCAACGCGGGCGTACAGGTCTTCCATGTCGCGCCGATTGGTAAACAATGTGAGCACCGATCCGCCCATGGCAAGATGGGCGTCGACCAGCACGCGCTCGAGCGCCGTAAGATAGCTCTCACGATCGCGCGGATCGGGTATATCGCCCGCAACGACTACAGCCATGTTCGAATCAAAGTCGTAGCTCGAGTCCAAGTGCAGCGATGAGGATGTTGAAGCACCGATGCGATCGAGGCCGACCGCGTGGTTAAAGTGTTCAAAGCTTTTGGACACCGTCATGGTCGCCGAGGCAAAGATAGCCGTGTGAACCTCGGGCAGCCACTCGGTTGCCAAGGCCTCGCCAATGTCGATGCGCTCTGCGGTCATTGACTCTCCGCCGGCACGCAACCTGCGATTGACCTGCAGCGAATACACGTAGTGTTCATCGGTGCCGTCGATGATGAGTTTGAGGTTCTCGGCCAGCTCGTGCAGGCGGCGCGAGATATCGCCCAGGTCGACAACAACCTCGGGCTTGTCGGCGGCGACAGCCTGCACCAGCGCGTCGACGCTCTTGTCAGCTTGTTCCAATGCATCGATGGCAGCGTAGGCCGACTGTAAGAAATCATGCCAGTCGTCAGATTCGCGCAGCTCGGGGCCAATCCATAGATTGGCATTGTCATAACCCCCACGGGCACGGCGGCCGAGCTCGCGAACGCCATCGAACACGTCGGCGATTGCCATGCTCGCGCGCGCAACCGTCGACGTCGCCTTGGCAGTAAGGCCCAGATAGAGCGTAGAGCCCTCGGAGGTTGCCAAATCACGGGAAACCTGGCTTAGCGCACCGGTGCTCGAGCCACCCAGGCGCTCAAACAGAACGCGTGATTCGTCCGCCGACACCACGCGCGCCCACTGACGGCGCGCCTCGCGCTCGATGGAATGGGCCTCGTCGATTACCCAATGACGAATCGGAGGTAAAATCCTGCCCTCGGCCGCGACATTGCGGAACAGCAGGGAATGGTTGGTGACCACCACGTCGGCATGCGCTGCACGACGGCGAGCGCCGTGGACCAAACATTTATCAGGGAAAAACGGGCAGAGGCGACGAGCACACTCGCGCGAGGCCGTCGTAAAGTCGGGGCGGTTGACGCTGCGCCACCGAATGCCGAGCGAGTCGAGGTCGCCATCGGCTGATTGGCAGACGTACGCCATAATGACCGCGACCGCCGTGAGCGTGTCCGCCGGATCGCGCTTGGTGGTAATCTCGACCTGGCCGCGGCTCATGCGCTCAAGCTTGCGCAGGCACGGATAGTGGTCATAGCCCTTGAGAGCGCAAAATGACAGGCCACCGTCCAGTTGCTCGGCAAGTTTTGGCAGCTCATGGTACATGAGCTGGTCGGCAAGATTGTTCGATTTGGTCGCAATACCAACCGTGATGTTGTTACGGCGTGCTGCCTCGGCAAAAGGCACCAGATAGGCCATCGATTTGCCGACGCCCGTGCCCGCCTCAATTACACGATGAGTGCCCGTGACCAGCGCATCGCGGACCTCGAGCGCCATCGCGATCTGCTCATCACGCGGCTCGTAGGTGGGATACATGCGATTGACCAGGCCACCTGGCGCATAGTCTGCCTCAATCTCCTCACGACTCGGCATCTTGAGTACCGGCAGTTCGTCGGCGTCCACCCGATCGTCGGCGCGATCGGCCTTGAGAACGTCAGCACGAGCGGCGCTGAGAGAGAAGATAGAACCAGGGTTCTGCCCCGCCAAGAATGAGAAGATTGGACGATAGGACCAAGGCACGTCCGGATGCATGTCGGCTAGGCGCGCCATGAGGCCCTGGGGCAAGTCGGTGAGTGCCACGAGCAACACGCGCCATACGCCACACAGGGCGTCGACGTCGGCATTGGCACGGTGTGATACCGAGTCACAGCCAAACAGATCGGCCATAAAAGACAGCTTGTGCGAGGCCAGGCGCGGAAGCGCGATGCGCGACAGCGCCAGCGAATCGATCCAAATATCGCTCACGTTGACGCCGCCTTTGACCGACTCGATAAACGAGCGGTCGAACGTGGCGTTATGTGCGATCACCGGGCAACCACCGACAAAATCGGCGAGAGCGGCGACGGCCTCAACGGCCGACGGGGCATCTGCCACGTCGGCATTTGTAATGCTCGTGAGCTCGGTAATCTCGGCGGGAATCAGCTGCTTGGGATGCACGAAGGTATCGAAACGGTCGACGATCTCGCGGCCCGAAAGACGGGCCGCCGAGATCTCGATCAGCTCATTGTCCTGCACCGAAAGACCTGTGGTCTCGGTATCGAGGACAATCACATCTTCCTCGATAAGGCCAAAGGACTGCGTTTTGGCGCGTTCGGCTAGCGTGGCATAGGAGTCGATGACAAACTGCGGCGTTCCTGACGAAACCGCGTCCTCGATTAGCATGCAATGCCCGCTCGACGAAGGCCCATACGGATTAGGCTGTCACAGACCTGCGGGAACGTCATGTCGTCGGTGTGGCGGATCTCATCCGGATACAGCGACGTATCGGTCATGCCGGGAATGGTATTGGTCTCGAGGATGACGGGGCCGTCCTCGCTCACGATAAAGTCGCTGCGCGAGATACCCAGGCAACCGAGAGCCTTGTGAGCGGCACAGGCAAGCTCCTGAGCTCGAGCGTAATTCTCGGGCGAAATCTGCGCCGGAATGCGATGGATGTCTGTAGGGTCGACATACTTCACGTCCAGATCGTAGAACTCGCAGTCCTTGGGCTTACGAATCTCGACAATCGGCAGAGCGCGCACGTCGTCCTCGCCGTATACGCCGACGGTGATCTCGGTACCCTCGATACACTTCTCGACCAGCACTTTGTCGCCGTACTCAAACGCCTTGGCGATTGCCGCGGGAAGCTCGGAGGGCTCATGGACCAGGGAAATGCCATAGCTGGAACCGTTTACGGCCGGCTTCACAAAGCAGCGCTCGCCACAAACCTCGACGATATGATCGATATCGACTTCATCGCCCACTTCGAGCGCCAGGCCGGGGGCAATGGGAATGCCCGCCTTAGCGTATAGGAGCTTCGAGACCTCCTTGTCGGCACCGCAGGCGCTCGCGAGCACACCCGACGCCGTGTAGGGGATACCCAGGGTCTCCATGGCACCCTGCATGGCACCATCCTCGCCGCCGGCACCGTGCATGGCGATAAACGCCACATCGAAACCGCCAGTCGCCATGGTTACCATAAAGTCATCAGCGGCCGTGTCGAGCAGCTCCACCGAGGTGTAGCCGGCCTCCTTCAGTGCCG
>CAUDDU010000006.1 GCA_958448375.1 uncultured Collinsella sp. | reverse complement strand
CTCGGTGTTCTCGTCGGCGGGCTACATCTTTTTGCTGACGTTTGCCAATACCTATGTGATGGCCCTCATCGTCGACCGCGTTCAAGCCGGTCCCGTGGCGGGTGACCAGGTGTTTGAGGTCTTCGGCCCCTATATCCTGGCGCTCGTACTCGTCAACCTGGTGGGTCAGATCCTCTCCAAGCTACAGGACTACACCGTCTACCAGCTCGAGATTGCAGGCACCTATCACCTGGCGCGTCTATGCTTCGACACGCTCTCCAACCAATCCATGACATTCCATACCAGCCGCTTTGGCGGATCGCTTGTGAGCCAGACAAGCCGTTTTATGAGCGGCTACACGGGACTGGTGGACGTGACGGTGTATTCGCTCATCCCCACCATCACCTCGGTCATCTGCACCGTGGCCGCACTCGCCCCGGTGGTGCCGACGTTTACCGTGATCCTGGTGTGCATCATGGTCGTCTACATTGCGTTTGTCTGGCTTATGTACAAGCGCATCATGCCGCTTTCGGCCGCGACGTCCGCCGCGCAGAACAAGCTCTCGGGCGTGCTCTCCGACGCGGTCACGAACATCTTGGCCGTCAAGACCTGCGGGCGCGAGGACTTTGAACGCGATCTGTTCGACGCCGCCGATCGTGCCGCGCGCGACGCCGAGACGGTCTCGATGCACGCCATGATGCAGCGCAACTTTACGACCTCGGGCCTTATCGTCATCACCATGGCCGTGGTGAGTGTGTTCGTGGCGGGCGGCAACGCGTGGTTTGGCATCTCGGCCGGCTCGCTCGTCATGATCTTTACCTACACCTATAACCTCACCATGCGCCTGAACTACGTAAGCTCCATGATGCAGCGCATCAACCGCGCGCTCGGCGATGCGGCCGAGATGACGCGCGTGCTGGACGAGCCGCGTCTGGTGGCAGACGACGAGAACGCTCCCGAGCTTAAAGTGACCGAGGGCGCGATTGATTTTGAGCACCTGAGCTTTGCGTACCGTGACGCTGCGGCGGGCGAGAGCGTGTTCGATGACCTGACACTTCATGTGGCGGCGGGCCAGCGCGTGGGCCTGGTGGGCAAATCGGGCTCGGGTAAGACGACGCTCACCAAGCTGCTGCTGCGCCTGGACGATGTTCAGGGCGGCCGCGTGCTCGTGGACGGCCAAGACGTCTCGCGCTGCACGCAGCAGAGCCTGCGTCGCCAGGTTGCCTACGTGCCGCAGGAGGCGCTGCTGTTCCATCGCTCCATTCGCGAAAACATTGCCTACGGTCGTCCCGACGCCACTGATGAGCAGATTCGCGAGGCCGCGCGCCTGGCCAACGCTCTGGAGTTTATCGACCGCTTGCCTCGTGGCTTTGACACCATGGTGGGCGAGCGCGGCGTCAAGCTCTCGGGCGGCCAGCGTCAGCGCGTGGCTATCGCCCGTGCCATCCTAACCGACGCGCCGATTCTGGTGCTCGACGAGGCGACCTCTGCCCTCGACAGCGAGTCCGAGGCGCTGGTGCAGGAGGCGCTCGAAAACCTGATGCGTGGACGTACCTCCATTGTGGTGGCGCACCGCCTGTCCACCGTGGCGGCGCTCGACCGCATTGTGGTGTTGGCCGATGGCGAGATCGTCGAGGACGGCACGCATGCGCAGCTCGTCGAGGCGGGTGGCGAGTACGCGAGCCTGTGGAGCCGTCAGACCGGCGCATTCTTGGAGGCGTAAGCGACTCGGACGTGGGACAATTGTGCCCATAAGTTTATTGTGCCGTTGAGCCGAGGAGTCGTTATGCCACGCGAGACCAATGCCGCCAAACGCGAGCGCGCCGTTGAGGTGTGTGAGCGCCTCAACCGTCGCTATGGCCCGGTCGAGTGCTTTTTGGACCACGAGAATCCCTTCCGCCTACTGATCGCGGTGCTGCTCTCGGCGCAAACGACCGATGCGCAGGTCAACAAGGTGACGCCGCGGCTGTTTGCCCAGTGGCCTACGCCCGAGGCCATGGCCGGGGCGAGCGTGGCTGACGTGGCGGACACCATCAAGTCACTCGGCTTCTACAAGAGCAAAGCCAAGCATGCCGTCGAGGCCGCGCAGATGATCGTCGCCGACTATGGCGGCGAGGTGCCGGCCGACATGAAGGAACTCGTGAAGCTGCCGGGCGTGGGACGCAAGACGGCGAACATCGTGCTCAACGTGGGGTATGGCATCGTGGAGGGCATTGCGGTGGACACGCACGTCAACCGCATTGCGCATCGCCTGATGCTGAGTCCCAAGACACATGCCAAGGAGCCGCTCAAGACCGAGCAGGATCTGCTCAAGATTTTGCCGCACGAGTATTGGGAGTCGGTCAACCATCAGTGGATCACCTTTGGTCGCGAGATCTGCGATGCCCGCAAACCCAAGTGTGACGAGTGTCCGCTGGCGGATTTGTGCCCCAGCGTGCGCGTAGCGGGGTAGGGCGGAACGCATCTTCGTCTGGCGTTTTTTGCGGGGCTGGGTTTGCCCTTGAGCCGGAGTTCTCCCCATGCGCTACCATGACAGACAATGTATTTGACGTACGACCCGCCGAGCTTGTCCCGGCGGGCTTTTGGCGTTGCGATGCCGGAGGAACAGCATGCTCATTCACCGTATAGCCGCGCAGCTCTACACTGCCGAGGCGTTGCAGACCGTCGAGGCCGGACTCGATGCCGGCGAGGACGTGACGCTGGCCGTGTCGCAGTCGGGTCGCACGCTTATGGCGGCCGCCCAGTTTGCGCGCCGCCCACGCCCGACGGTCTACATTGTGAGTGGCGAGGATGCGGCCGATCGCGCCGCTCGTAGCCTTGCCGCCTACGTGGGCCTGGCGCATGTGTGCCGTTTCCCCGAGCGCAAGGATTATCCGTGGCGCGAGCAGGCGCCCGACGACGCCGTGGTAGCGCAGCGCTGCGAGGCCCTGGGACGCATCGTGCGCGGGGACAACTGCATCATGGTTGCCTCGGCTCGCGCGTTGCTGCGCTGCGTGCCGCCGGTCGAGAGCCGCTACTGGGAGTCCACTACTTTTTCGGTGGGCGAGGAGATTCCCTTTGACGAGGTGCCGCAGCGTCTGGTAGGCATGGGCTACACCAATGCCGGCGCCGCCGACGCGCCCGGTCTGTTCCGCGTTCACGGCGACACCGTCGAGGTGTTCCCCGCACAAGAGAAAGCGCCCGTGCGCATTGAGTTCTTTGGCGACGAGATTGACCGCATCCGCCGCATGGTGAGCTCAACGGGGCAGACCATCGGTAACGAGGACAGCATCGAGATCTTCCCCTGCCGCGAGCTGGCGCTCACCGACGAGGCCGTCCACAACATGCACGTGGCGCTCTACCGCGCCAGCCAGGACGACAGCAAGCTGGCAGCGCTGCTCGAGATGGTGGATGCGCGCATCGTCACGCCTGAGCTCGACCGCTTTTTGCCGGTGATGTACGGCCAGACCGTGAGCCCGCTGTCGCATGTGAGCGGCAAGGCACTCGTGGTGCTGTCCGAGCCGCGCTCGCTGTTCGACGATTGCCTGCGCGCCTACGAGGATATCGAGGCACGTGCCGGCGAGGCGGGGGTCGACCGTCTGGACGGCCTGTATGTGCGTGCCCAGCAACTCGACTTTGGTTCCCAGCAGCGTTTGAACTACGTGAGCCTGATCCGTGCCGGCGGCGCGGTGACGGCCGAGCTCAAGATTAAGCAGCCGGCCATCGCGGGCTCGGATAACCGTTTTATGGCGCGCATCCAGGAGGTCGTGGGCAAGCGCTACGCCTGCGTGTTTGCCATTCCCGATCGCGGTGCGCGCGAGTCGATGGAGCTCACCTTTGGCGACGAGGGCATTACCTTTGAGGAGTCGCTGACCGCGGCGCCCGAAAATGTCGGCGCTATCGGCGACCGCGTGCGCGTGGCAGCGGCGGATTCCGCCGACCGTGCTGTCCGCCAGGATGCTCATGCTGCAATTCGCGAGCGCAAGGCCGATGCGCTCAACGCCCGCTCGCTCGAGGCGGGTGCTGCCCAGGCTGCCGCCGGTGCCGCCGTGCCCACCATCTCGCGCGGACGCGTGACCTTTGTCGATGCTGCCCTGCCGCAGGGCGTGGTGGTTCCCGACGCCAATTTGGCAGTGTTCTCGATCGCCGACCTCAACGCCCGCATGGATGCCAACCGCGCGCGCAGCCGCCGCAAGGTTGACATTACGCAGATCACGTTCCCGTTTAAGCCGGGCGATTACGTGGTGCACGCCACCCACGGCATCGCGCTCTTTAGCGAGATCGCGCGCCAGGAAGTGGGCGGCAAGGAGCGCGACTACTTTTTGCTGGAATATGCCGACGGCGACAAGCTCTACGTGCCGCTCGAGCAGGTCGACCGCATCACACGCTATGTTGGCCCCGACGGCGATAAACCGCGCTTGACCAGGCTCAACACCGCCGACTGGACGCGGGCTACCAACAAGGCACGCAAGAATGCCAAAAAGCTGGCGTTTGACCTGGTCGACCTGTATACGCGTCGCTCGTCGATTACCGGTATCGCCTGTCCGCCCGATACGCCCGAGCAGATCGAGATGGAGGAGAGCTTCCCCTATGACGAGACGCGCGACCAGCTGGAGGCTATCGCCGACATCAAGGCCGACATGGAGGCGCCCAAGCCCATGGATCGCCTGCTGTGCGGCGACGTGGGTTTCGGCAAGACCGAGGTCGCCCTGCGCGCGGCCTTTAAGTGCGTGGACTCCGGCCGCCAGGTCATGGTGCTCTGCCCCACGACCATTCTGGCCCAACAGCACTACGAGACATTCTTTGAGCGTTTTGCCCCGTTTGGCCTCGAGGTCGAAGTGCTCAGCCGCTTCCGCACCCCGGCGCAGCAGAAGCGCGCGCTCAAGGCGTTTGCCGAGGGCACGATCGATGTGCTTATCGGCACCCACCGCCTGCTTTCGGCCGATGTGAACCCCAAGAACCTGGGCATGGTGATCATCGACGAAGAGCAGCGCTTTGGTGTGCAGCACAAGGAGCAGCTCAAAAACCTGCGTGAGCAGATTGACGTGCTCACGCTTTCGGCAACGCCGATTCCGCGAACCATGCAGATGGCCACGAGCGGCGTGCGCGACATGAGCCTGATCACCACGCCGCCGACCGGGCGCCGCCCCGTGATCGTGCACGTGGGAGAGTACGACCCCGACGTGGTGAGTGCGGCGATTCGCCTGGAGGTGGGCCGCGGCGGTCAGGTGTACTACGTGTCCAACCGCGTCAAGACCATCGACGACGCCGTGGCGCGCGTGCACGAGGCCGCGCCCGAGGCGCGCGTGGGCGTGGCGCACGGCAAGATGAGCCCGCGCGAGGTCGAGGACGTAATGATCGAGTTCGCGACCAAGAAGATCGACGTGCTTATCGCCACGACCATCGTGGAGAGCGGCATCGACAACGCAACGGCCAACACGCTGATCATCGAGGACTCGCAGCGTCTGGGTCTGGCACAGCTCTACCAGCTCAAGGGCCGTGTGGGTCGCTCTGCCACGCAGGCATACGCGTACTTTATGTTCCCGGGCGAGCTGCCGCTCACCGAGGAGGCAACGGCGCGCCTGACCGCACTTTCCGAGTTCCAGGACCTGGGCAGCGGCATGCGCATCGCCATGCGCGACCTGGAGATCCGTGGTGCCGGCTCGCTTATGGGCGCCGAGCAGCACGGCAACCTGTCGAGCGTGGGCTTTGACCTGTTTACGCAGATGTTGGGCCAGGCGGTAGCCGAGGCGCGCGGCGATGACGACGCCGACGTGGAGGCGGCGAGTGTAGGCATTAACCTGCCGGCCGATTACTTCTTGTCCGAGGAGTACCTGCCGGCGGTGGATCAGCGCGTGCTCGTGTACCGTAAGCTCGCAGCGGCCGAGGACCTGGAGAGCATCGATGAGGTGCAGGAGGAGACCGAGGCTGCGCATGGCGAGCTGCCGCTGGCGGGACTCAACCTGTTCAATCGCGCACGAATCCGCATTCGCGGCGAGCGTCTGGGGCTCGAGAGCGTCACGCTCAGCGGTGGACGCATTACCTTCCTGGGGGTTGACGTGCCCAAGAAGGTGGCCTTTGAGCTTAAGACCCGCTATGGCGCGGTGAACTTTCCCAAGAGCCGCAAACTGTCGGTGCCCTACAAGGCGGGCGCCGGCGCGGGCAGCGGTCTGGGTCGCGGTCTCGACGCCAACGACGGCATCGGCCCGGTGGCCGCGGCACTCATGCTGCTGCAGCAATTGGGTGCGAGCGACGACGACTAACGGGTCGACGCTGCAAACGCCCCATTTGGGCAATCTGGTTCCATCGAAAGGAAAGCATGTTCGGATACATCTATAAGAAAGATGTCGCCATTATCGCGGCCGTCCTGTGCCTTTGTTTGGGCGTGGGCAGCTTCTTTGATTATCAAATCTCGAGTGCGCTGTTCAACATCGGCAGCATGTACGGTCGCTTTGTCGAGGCGGCCGGTGAGCTGCCGTTCGAGCTGACGGCGAGCATCGCGGGCGTTATGCTCGTGCGCTCGGCACGCCCCGATTCCAAGGCGAGCAAGTGGCTCGCTGCGCTGGGCGTTTTGATCAACGGGGGTCTGGTCGGCTACGAGATTATCGGATCGCTGCGCGTCGGCGGCAAGCTTATTGCGTTTCAGCTGGTTCTGACGTTTGCGTTGGTCATCGCGGCCAACTTCATCGCCTACCGCCTCACGCGCACGACCGAGCCCGACGAGCTTACGCGCTGGGCGTTGATGGTGCTGGCCGTGTGGGTCGCTCAGGCCATCATCCTCAACGTCATTGTTAAGCCGTTATGGTCGCGCCCGCGCATGCGCGTGATCGAGGTCACGCCGGGGCTCAATTTTCAGCCGTGGTGGGTGATCGGCAACCCCGACAAGTGGGCCTATATCGCCGCCGGCGTGATTAAGGACGGGTTCAAGTCGTTTGCGAGCGGACACACGGCGCATGCGGCGATCGGCCTTATGCTCGCCGGGCTTCCCGCGGCAGCCTTTAAGGAAAAACCTTCGCGTCGCCGCGTGATCTTTTGGGCGGCGGTTGTTGTTGCAGCGTTCGTCGCCTTTGGGCGCATCGTGATCGGCGCACACTTTTTGAGTGACGTGAGCTGCGGTTTTGCCCTGGTACTGGCACTTGAGTGCCTTGCCGCACGCATTGCCTATCCCAACGGCGTACAATAGCTCCGTTTGAATTATCTGGCCGATACCCGGTAAGAGAGGATTGCCATGCTCGCGTTTAACAACGACTATTCCCACGGCGCACACCCGGCAGTGCTGCAGGCGCTCGTCGACACCAATATGGAGCCGCAGCCCGGTTATGGTACCGATGCACACACCGAGCGTGCCAAGCAGCTTATCCGCGAGGCCTGTCAGACCCCCGATGCCGACGTGTTTTTTCTGGTAGGCGGCACGCAGGCCAACGCGACGGTGATTGATATGCTGCTTGCGCCCTACGAGGGCGTCGTTGCTGCCGAGACCGGCCACGTCGCCTGCCACGAGGCGGGCGCCATCGAGTTTGGCGGCCACAAGGTGCTCACCATCCCCGGCTACGAGGGCAAGATGCACGCCGAGGACCTCGAGAACTATATCCAGGTGTTCTACGAAAACGAGAGCTACGAGCACACGGTGTTCCCGGGCGCCGTGTACGTGAGTCTATCGACCGAGTACGGCACGCTGTACTCCAAGGCCGAGCTCGCGGCGATTCATGCGGTATGCCAGAAGCGCGAGATTCCGCTGTTTGTGGACGGTGCTCGCCTGGCCTATGCGCTGGCGGCCGATGAGTGCGACATTACCCTGCCCGAGCTGGTGCAGCTGTGCGACGTGTTCTACATCGGCGGCACCAAGTGCGGCGCGCTCTGCGGCGAGGCTGTGGTGTTCTGCGGCATGCACGCTCCGGCACATCCCATTCCGCGCATTAAGCAGCACGGCGCGCTGTTGGCCAAGGGTCGCCTGACGGGCGTGCAGTTTGAGGCGCTCTTTACCGACGGCCTGTATTTTGAGATTGGTCGCCAGGCGATCGAGACGGCTCAGGCGCTGCGTCGTGTGCTGCACGAGCGCGGCTATCAGTTCTTTTTGGAGACGCCCACAAACCAGCAGTTTGTGATTCTGCCCAACGAGGACATGGCCCGCATTCGCGAGCATGCGGCGATCGAGTACTGGGAAAAGTACGACGAGACCCACACGGTGGTGCGCTTTTGCACCAGCTGGGCCACGACGCAGAAGGACATCGACGCGCTGGCGGCTGTCCTGTAGGTTGATGTGATGACGAGGGGCCGCCTTGCGCTTGGATTTGGTGTGGGGCGGTCTTTGCTTTTAGAGGGGGAGGGGTTGTATGACCGAGATGTCCGAGCCGACGATCCGCCTGGCGACGCCCGAAGACGCACCGTCGTTGCTTGCCATCTATGAGCCGTATGTGCGCCAGACGGCGATTACCTGCGAATACGAGGTGCCGAGCGTTGAGGAGTTCGCCGGGCGCATCGAGCGCACGCTCAAGCGCTATCCGTATCTGGTAATGGAGCTGGACGGGCGTCCGGTAGGCTATGCCTATGTGAGTCCGCTCAACAGCCGCGAGGCATACGACTGGTCGGTCGAGACATCGATCTACCTGGCGCGCGACGTGCGCCACGGCGGGCTGGGCCGCAAGTTGCACGACGCGCTCAAGCAATGTCTAATCGCGATGGGCATCACCAACATGTGCGCTCTCATTGCCGTGCCGCACGACAAGGACGACGAATACCTGACGCACAACAGTCAGGATTTCCATGCCCATATGGGATATCGCCTGGTGGGCGCCTTCGATCGCTGCGCCCAAAAGTTTGGCCGCTGGTACGACATGTGCTGGATGGAGCTGGTCCTGGCCGAGCGCGTTCCTAACCAACCTAAGCCAACCTGGTTCCCCGACCTCCCCAAACCTACCATTTAGGGATAGGTTTATTTTGGCAGGTTAGCCGATGGGCTCGGTGTATTTGGCGCGGTCGGTGCGCTGGATGCGCTTGGAGACATGGAGCGGGCGGCCGTCGGTGTCGTAGACGTAGTCGGTGATCAGGATCAGCGCCTGCCCACGCTCAACGTTGAGCAAAAACGCCTCGTTTTGCGAGGCATAGCACACCTCAAAGGTCTTATGTCCCTGTGCCGGCGCGCGATGGAATTCCTGGCGCAGCGTGGCGTAGAGCGAACCGTTGATATCGCGGTCGATGAGTGCTTCAAAGCTCGGTGGTAGATAGGTGGTCTCCAGGCACAGTGGCGCATCGTCCAGATAACGCAGACGGACAAGTTTGACGAGCTTGCTGCCCACGGCGGCATCAAAGAACTTGGCTATGCTGCCGCCCGCCTTGGTAAAGCCCGAGTCCACCGTGCGCGTGGTGGGCTTCATGCCCTGACCCTGGACCTGCGCCGTATAGCTCGAAAGCACCAGGTTGTTCTCGTGGAGCGCCGGCGTGTCGGCCACAAAGGCGCCGCGCCCGCGCTCGGTTCGAACCAGACCCTCATCAACGAGCACCTTAAGGGCATGGCGTACGGTGCTGCGCGACAGCCCCGATTCGTCCATGAGTTCCATCTCGGACGGCAGCTTGTCTCCGCGTGCGTAGGCGCCGGAGGCGATACGGTCGCGCAGCATGCCCGCCAAGCGCTCGTATTGGGCCAGTTTCTTTTTAGACGAAGCGTTCATACGATCAACCTGTATCTAACCTGTATGCGAATCTAATCAAGCATGTATTCAATACAACAACAAAACCGCTGGTAGCTAGTTATCGAAAACCGCTTCAGCAAATTTTCTAAGACAAATATAGCATACAACTAGTCGACATAGCCAAAACATGTATGTAACTTGTATGCCATCGAGAGCATCAAACGAGAAGAAAGGCTGATGCACGATGACTACTCAGGAACAGGTTAAGGACGTCGTCTCCCAGGTTTTGGCTGACAAGGCTGACAAGGGCGGCATCAAGCGCGTCGTGTGGATTGGCGCCGGCGGGTCCAACGGCGGCAACTATCCTGCCCAGTACTTTATGGAGCACGAGGCCACGCAGGTCGTGAGCTCCAGCTATACCAGCAACGAGTTCGTGCACGCAACCCCTGCCTACGTTAACGAGAACACCCTGGCCGTCGTCGTGTCCATGCGCGGCACCAAGGAGACCATCGTCGCCGCACAGGTCGCCAAGGACCACGGCGCCAGCACCATCGCCATCTATGTTGACGAGTCCGGCCTCACCGAGGTCTGCGACTACAAGATCCAGTATGACAGCCTGGCCGTCGACGAGTCCTGCATGGGCCGCACCAACTCCGCCGTCGTGACCATGATCGCCATGGAGCTTACGCAGCAGACCGAGGGCTATGCCGAGTACGAGACCGCCATGGCCGCCTTCGACTTGGTCGACCCTATCTATCGCAAGGCCGTCGAGTACACTCGTCCGCTCGCTGCCAAGTGGGCCGAGCAGAACGCCGACAAGCCCTGCATCAACGTCATGGCTCAGGGCCCGCTCTTTGGTGCCGCCTACGTCTTTAGCATCTGCAACGTGCAGGAGATGCTGCAGATCGACTCCTGCACCATCAACACCTGCGACTTCTTCCACGGCCCCTTCGAGATTCTGGACAAGCGCACCTCGCTGTTCCAGCTCATCAGCGTCGGCCGCAACCGCTGCAACGACGAGCGCGGCATCCGCTTCGTCAACCAGTACGGTGGCGAGCGCGTCTATCAGCTCGACGCCAAGGAGCTCGGCCTCAATGACATCAAGGACAGCGTGAGCGAATACTTCAACCACCTGATCTTTGCCCCGATTCTCAACAACGTGTACATGCGTGCGCTCTCTGCCGTCACCCACAAGGACTACATGACGCGCCGCTACATGTGGAAGTTGGACTACTAGGGGATATTGGTTCCGCCGTTCTACCGAACGGCGGACCGGCCGACGCTGCGCACCCGGCATTTGGCCAATCTGCCGTTCAATTTCAAAGGCGCGACCAGAAGGTCAGCGCCTTTTCATTTCACGGCACCTTGGCTCAAATGACGGGCGCTCGCTGATGTTGCCAAAACGTCGGCGTCGCCGTGCTTGTTAAGGGATTGGTGTATTGGGGACAGGTTACTTTGCACCAAGTTGGCGCATATGAACCTGACCTCTTTGCACCAATGGGTTGTAGCGGTAGAGCAGATTTTCCCGTCTGCCGATTTGTGTCTTGAAAAATGTATATAACGACTATAACGTAGTGTGAAACATATTGGAAACAATATCGAGGAGGCTGCGTTGAAGAAGAGCAATCTGGGCTATGTGCTGGTGCTGATCGCCGCGCTTATGTGGGGCAGCATCGGAATCTTTGTAAACGGCATCTCGGCCATGGGCGTTTCGTCCCAGAGCATGGCTGCCTTTCGCTTGTTGGTCGGAGCGCTTATCTTGGCGCCGGTCCTGATGTTTATGGGCTGCCGTCCGGGTGAGGGGTCTACCGTGGCTCAGGGTCCGCTGGCCCTGTTTAAGGCAAGCCCTAAAGAGCTTGTTCCCTGCGCGCTTGTCGGTATCGTCGGTTTAGCCGTCGCCAACACCTGCTATTACGAGTGCATGGGCGAGGTGGGCATGTCCACGGCCTCGGTGCTGCTCTACACCTCGCCGGTGTTTGGCGTCGCGCTTGGCCGCGTGCTTTATCGCGAGGACGTGACCCCCAACAAGCTCGTCGCCATCGTCTTTAACATTGTGGGTTGCGTGCTCGCGGTGACGAGCGGCGACCTGTCTGGTTTCCATTTCTCGGCTTGGGGCGTCGCGTCGGGTGTGATCGCCGGACTTTGCGGCGCGTTGCTGGCTGTGTTTAGCCGCATGGCCACCAAGACACTGCATCCGCTGGCGGTGACGTTTTGGGGCTTTGTTTTTGGCGGATGCTTTATGGCGGTGCTTTCGGCTCCGTGGTCCGATGTAGCCGCGGCAATGTCCCCGCAACTCATTCTGCTGTTCGTAGGCTTTGGCTTTATTCCGACGGCTCTTGCGTACATCTTCTATATGCAGGGCCTTTCGATGGATCTTGAGACATCGAAGGTGCCGGTCGTGGCTTCGTTCGAAACCGTGGCGACCGTTCTGGTCGGTATTGGCATCTACGCCGAGCCCGCCGGCGCGATCAAGGTCCTGGGCATCGTGCTGGTGCTCGCGTCCATCCTGATTATGAACACCAATTTTTCCAAGCTGCGCAACAGTGCCTTTGTCGGCCATATCGTTGAGAGCATGACCTTTAAGCCCAACGCGTGGTGGACGGAGAAATCGCAGGACATGGATCTGTTCCGCGAGCGCACGGGCATCGCGCTGGAGCCCACCGTGCAGGAAAGCCCCTGGTACTTCGTGCGATAGGGGATTGGCGAGGCGTCTGATCTGGGGTTATCCAGCCAGCGTCGATCTGCCCTGCACCAACGTTTCGAGTACGTTAAACCCGTCAACGGTCGATTTTCACCCGCGAACGGTCTTTATACTAATTAGCAATATAAGCAACGTATAAGACGTTATAATGACCATAACGAAAAGGAGGAGGCAAGATGAATCAGATCATTCTCGCATCTCATGGCGGCCTGGCCGCAGGCGCCAAAGACACGCTCGAGATGGTTCTCGGCGACGTGTCGAACGTCCACGTCGTGTCGCTTGCTCGTGACGACAAGGAGCCCATCACCAATAAGGTGGACGCCATGATCGCCACGTTCAACGCGGACGACACCGTCTATGTGCTGACCGATATGCTCGGTAGCTCGGTCAACAACAACATGGTCGAGCTTTCCAAGAACGGCACGAAGTTCACGGTTGTCAGCGGTTTCAACATCCCGCTGGCGCTCACGCTCGCTATGAGCCCCGTCCCCGTCAAGGGCGCCGAGCTCGCGGCCCTCATCAATGAGGCCCGCACCGGTCTGACCAACCCCAACGCACCGGTCGAGGCCGCCGCGGCTCCCGCCAAGAAGGTCAAGGCGTCCCGTCACAGCTCCGGTCCCGCCAAGATCGTCCTCGCACGTCTTGACTACCGTCTGCTGCACGGCCAGGTCGTCTTTACCTGGACCACCAAGGTTCAGGCCGAGCGCATCATCGTCGTCGACAACGCTGCCGCCAACGATGACATCAAGAAGGGCGCTCTTAAGCTGGCCAAGCCCCAGGGCGTGCGCCTGAACGTCTTCACCGTCGAGCGTGCCCTCGCCAAGATGGATAAGCTCAACACCCTCGGCGAGCGCGTCATGTTCGTCTTTGGCAACACTGCCGAGATGCTGCAGTTCTGCCAGGGCTACAAGCTCGACGCCATCAACCTGGGCGCCACCGCCAACCACGACGGTGCCGATCAGGTCGGCGGTAAGGACAGCTCCGTCTTCCTCGACGCCACCCAGAAGGCCGACGTCAACCAGCTGCTCGACATGGGCATTAAGCTCTACGTCCAGCAGACCCCTACGTATCAGAGCGTCGACATCGACGCCAAGCTGTAATCAACCAGGCTTTTGCCTGACTGAAAGGAGAAGGGTATGAATACGTTCATCAGTGCGGTGCTCGTCGGCCTCGTCGGCGTGTTCTGCATGTGGGACTCCCGCCTGCTCGGTCGTCTTAACTTCGAGCAGCCCCTCGTTGGCGCTACGCTCGTCGGTCTGCTGCTGGGCGATGTGCCCACCGGCCTTGCCGTCGGTGCCGCCGTCGAGCTCGTGTCCATGGGCCTGGTGCAGGTCGGCGCCGCCGTTCCGCCCGATATGGTCCTGGGCGGCATCGTGGCCGCTGCCTTTGCGTGCCTGACCGATGCTTCCGCCGAGACCGCCATGACGATTGCCATCCCGGTCGCCGTCCTGGGTCAGCTCCTCGGCATCGTGTTCCGTTCCATCATCGCCGCCCTCACCCATGTGGCAGATAGCGCGATCGATAACGGAAAGTTCAAGACCGCTTACCGTATGCACATCTGCGCCGGCTCCGGTCTGTACGCCGTCATGTACTTCCTGCCGATCTTCCTCGCCGTCTTTGTTGGCACCGACCTGGTTCAGGCCATCGTCAACATGGTTCCCGAGTGGCTGTCCACTGGTCTTAACGTTTCGACCAAGATCATGACCGCCTACGGCTTGGCCCTGCTGCTCACCATGATGATCAAGAAGGGTATGACTCCGTTCCTGTTCATCGGTTTCCTGCTCGCCGCTTACCTCAACCTGTCCGTCATCGCGGTCGCTCTGATCGGTGTGTGCCTGGCTGTCGTCTTCATGGGCTTCAAGTTCAACGGTTCCCATGCAGCCGCCGGTGTCGATTCCGACTACGATCCGCTCGAAGAC
>CAUDDU010000005.1 GCA_958448375.1 uncultured Collinsella sp. | reverse complement strand
AACTTAAGACGGGATGCTTTGATGACGCGGCGTTGGTGCGCCGCGTCGTGTTTATGGACGAGCAGGGCTACGAGAATGAGTTCGACGCTAGCGACGAGGATCCGAACTGCATTCATGTGACGCTCTATGTAGACGGCGAGCTTGCCGGTTGCTCGCGCGTGTTTCCCGAAGAGCTTGAGCGCGTGGCTGACGCAGAGGCCCCGGTGTTGACGGCATGCGACATGGACGAAGGCGTTGCGGCGGGGGAGACCTACATTATGGGGCGCGTCGCCGTGCTGCCGGCTATGCGTCGTCGCGGACTGGCGGGTGCGATCGTCGAGGCCAGTGCTTCGTGTGCACGCGATGCCGGCGCTAAGCTTATTAAGCTGCATGCGCAGGAATACGTGCTGCCGCTCTATGCAAAGGCGGGCTACACGCAAATTGCCCCGGTAGATTACGAAGACGAGGGCCAGCCCCATGTCTGGATGGCCAAGCGCGTAGATGGCAGATAGGGACGTTCCTTTTCTGCCGGCACTTGGGGACGCTCCTTGGCAATTGGCGCATCGGAGCGCTCGGACATACAGTTTTTCGATTCCATATGTATATATGCGCGCTAATGGGTTATAAAATCTAAGTCTGAACATAGCAGGTCTGCGATTCGGCTCGGGCGACCGGGCCGTTTTTGCGGACGGGGGTAGCGCGAAAGGACTGCACATGCGTCAATTTAAGACCGAGAGCAAAAAACTGCTCGACCTCATGATCAACTCCATCTACACCAATAAGGAAATCTTCCTGCGCGAGCTTATCTCTAACGCGAGCGACGCCGTCGACAAGCTCAACTTTAAGAGCCTGCAGGATCCGAGCGTCAAGATCGACCAGGGCGACCTGGCTATTCGCGTTTCCTTTGATAAAGACGCCCGCACCATTACCATCTCGGATAACGGCATTGGCATGACCGCTGAGGAGCTCGAGCGCAATCTGGGCACCATCGCCCATTCCGGCTCCGAGGAGTTTAAGACCGAGAACGCCGAGCAGCAGGGTTCGGATGTCGACATCATCGGCCAGTTTGGCGTGGGTTTCTACTCGGCTTTTATGGTCGCCAGCCATGTGAAGGTCGTCAGCCGCGCCTACGGCGAGGATGTCGCCCATGTGTGGGAATCCGACGGTCTTGAGGGCTACACCATCGAGGACGGCGAGCGTGCCGAGCACGGTACCGATGTCATCCTAACGCTGCGCGAGAACGAGAAGCTCGATGCCGACGGCGAGGCCGAGACCTACGATCGCTTCCTGACCGAGTGGGGCCTCAAGAGCCTAATTCAGCAGTACAGTAACTATGTGCGTTACCCGATCCAGATGATGGTGTCCAAGAGCCGCCAGAAGCCCAAGCCCGAGGATGCTGGCGATGACTACACGCCCGAGTACGAGGACTACCAGGAGCTCGAGACCATCAACTCCATGACGCCGATCTGGAAAAAGCGCAGCTCCGATGTCGAGCAGAAGGACTACGACGAGTTCTACAAGTCCACGTTCCACGACTTTGACGATCCTGCGCGCACCATCAGCTTCCATGCCGAGGGCACGCTCGAGTATGACGCCCTGCTGTTTGTGCCGGGACGCGCGCCGTTCGATCTGTACAGCAAGGACTACGAGAAGGGTCTGGCGCTCTACAGCTCCAACGTCCTGATCATGGAGAAGTGCGACGACCTGCTGCCCGACTACTACAACTTTGTCCGCGGCGTCGTGGATTCCGCCGACGTGTCGCTCAACATCTCGCGCGAGACGCTGCAGCAGAACCGTCAGCTCAAGGCCATCGCCAAGCGTGTGGAAAAGAAGATTACCGCCGACCTTGAGGATATGCGTGACAACGACCGCGAGGCCTACGAGAAGTTCTTTGAGAACTTTGGCCGCGGTCTTAAGTACGGCATCTACTCGAGCTATGGCATGAAGGCCGATGAGCTCGCTGACCTGTTGCTGTTCTGGTCTGCCAAGGAACAGAAGATGATTACCCTGGCCGAGTATGCCAAGGGCATGCCTGAGGATCAGAAGGCCATCTACTACGCCGCCGGCGACTCGCGTGAGCGCTTGGCCAAGATGCCCGTGGTAAAGGGCGTGCTCGACCGCGGCTATGACGTGCTGCTGCTGACGCAGGATGTGGATGAGTTCACGTTCCAGGCTATGCGTGAGTACGTTGCCGCCGATATGCCCAAGATCTACGAGGACGATGCCGCCCGCGAGGCTGCCGAGAAGGCCGTGGCCGATGGTGCCGAGCCCGAGGTTGAGGATCGTCACCTGGAGCTCAAGAACGTCGCAACCGGTGATCTTGACCTGGCGACCGAGGACGAGAAAAAGGAGGCCGAGGACGCCACCAAGGAGAACGAGGACCTCTTTAACGCCATGAAGGAGGCACTCGGCGACAAGGTCGAGAAGGTTGCCGTCTCTGCGCGCCTGACCGATGCTCCCGCGTGCATCACCACCGAGGGCCCGCTTTCGCTCGAGATGGAGAAGGTGCTCCAGAAGGGTCCCGAGGGCGCGCCCGACGGTATGCCCAAGAGCCAGCGCGTGCTCGAGCTCAACGCCAAGCACCCGGTCTTTTCCAAGCTCGTCGCCGCTCAGAAGGCGGGCGACGCCGACAAGATCAAGCAGTACTCCGGTTTGCTCTATGACCAGGCCCTGCTGGTCGAGGGCATTCTGCCCGAGGACCCCGTTGCCTTCGCAGCAGCTGTTTGCAACTTGATGTAGTTCGGGGATACGGCACCGTAACTAGATTAGAACGAGAGTGGATAATCTCCCACTTTTGGCTCGAATGCGGGCTTGAAGTGAGAGATTTTCCACTCTCGTTTCCTTTTGAATGATCCCTCCGTCCCCAAGGGATCATTTATTTGTGCGGGTTGTGGTTTTGTGACCTGCTGAAATTTAGGATACTGTACATCTGTACGCTAACTCATCTTCGTAGTATATTGCTACCCGCAAAACTCAATACCATTGTGCTCTGAGACGCTAAAGCGCCTACGTACAATGGTTGTCGATAGTACGATTCGATTTAACGACAGGATGGATGGTCCAAGCGTGAGTCTCGGCAGCAAACTATCCAATGCAAAGGTGTCCTTTGCGATATTTAAGCGCGACATTAAGCGACTGCTTGTGAACCCCGTCGCCCTGGTGGTTACCCTAGGCGTGTGCGTTATTCCCTCGCTGTATGCCTGGTATAACATCGTGGCAAACTGGGATCCGTATGGAAACACCCAAGGCATCAAGATTGCTATCGCCAACAACGATCGAGGCACCCAAAACGACTTGGTGGGTGAGCTCAACGCGGGCGATCAGGTTGTCGATCAGCTCAAGGAGAACGATCAGCTGGGCTGGACCTTCGTCGACTCGACGGCCGATGCCAAGGAGGGCGTCGAGAGCGGCGAGTACTATGCCGCTATCGTGATTCCCAAGAACTTCTCGGATAACCTGGTTTCGATGCTCGACGGCAACTACCATCAGCCCAAGCTCACGTACTACGTCAATGAGAAGAAGAGCGCCATTGCGCCCAAGGTTACCGATACCGGTGCAAACACCATCGAGGAGCAGATCAACTCGGAATTTGGCTCTACGGTAGGCAAGACTGTTGCCGGTATCGCCAAGGATGCCGGTGTCGATTTAAAGGACAAGGCAACCCAGACTCAGGACTCGCTGGCAAGTTCGGTGTCCGAGGCGTCCGACACCTTGGGCGAGGTGCGCGATTCGATTGGCGATATGAATGCCGCCATCGATAAGACGAGTGGCGCTATCGCCTCGGCTGATGCGGCACTTGCCGGCTTGCAAGGCCAGGCACCGTCGCTGACGCAGGCGATCTCCCAGGGCAACGACCTGCTGAGCGAAGCTCGCACCACGGCGGGCAACTCCATCACCTCGCTCTCCAAGGCGCTCTCGGAAGGCAGCCTTGCGCTCACCAAGACGTCGGCCTCTGCGAACGCTGCCATCGGCAAGCTGACGGGCGCGGTCACATCTACGACCACCCGTATCGACAACTCGCTCGAGTCTCTTCAAGCGACGATCGACCACAATAAGGCCGTTATCGGGCACTTGGAGATTCTCGCCAATGACACGTCGACAGGTTCCGAGGAAATTGACGCGCGCATTGTATCGACCATCGATTTGCTTCGAGAGCAGAATGAAAAGCTTCAGAGCATCAAGGACGGTCTGTCCGCGCAGTCGAGCGCCATGGCGAATGACGCAGCGGCTGTTTCGGGTGCCAGTGACGCTATCAATAACGCAATTCATACCGGTGCGACCAACCTTGGCCAAGCCCAGACGGACTTGGGCCAAAACGCGCTGCCGAAGGCCTCGAGCGCGCTCGACTCTTTTGCTGCCGTTTCGGGCGACCTGACCGGTATCGTCTCGGGTATGACACCTACACTTGCAAATGCGCGCGGTACGCTTTCGCAGCTTAACGCTACGCTCGGCCAGGCCAAGACCACGCTGTCCCAGACCGATTCCTCGCTTGCCAAGGTCCAGGACAAGCTTGCGACCGCAGCCAATGACATCGCGGCGCTGCAGACCTCTGAGTCTATGGGCGAGCTCGCCGACCTTATGGGCGTCGATGTCAATGACGTGGCAGATTTCATGGCCTCTCCGGTCGAGCTGACGTCCAAGTCGATCTATCCGGTCAAGAGCTTTGGCTCGGGCATCGCTCCCTTCTACACCAATCTGGCGCTTTGGGTGGGCGGCTATGTGCTCATCGCCATCTACAAGCTCGAGGTCGACCGTGAAGGTGTTGGCAGCTTTACGGCGCGCCAAGGCTACTTTGGCCGCTGGTTGCTCATGGTGATCCTGGGCGCGTTGCAGGCCATCATCGTTACGGTGGGTGATCTGGTCATTGGCGTACAGTGCGTCAACCCGCTGCTGTTCGTGCTGGGCGGCATCGCCATCTCGTTTACGTACGTCAACATCATTTACGCGCTGTCCACTACGTTTAAGCACATCGGCAAGGCAATCGGCGTCATTCTGGTTATCGTGCAGATCCCGGGTTCGTCGGGCATGTACCCCATCGAGATGATGCCTGGCTTCTTCCAGTGGCTGCACCCGCTGCTGCCCTTTACCTACGGCATCAATCTGCTGCGCGAGACGGTCGGCGGCATGTACTCGTTTAACTACCTGTTTAACCTGTGCATTCTGGGCGTGTTCTTGATCGTGGCGCTCTTTATCGGCCTGCAGCTGCGTCCGCTGCTGCTCAACCTTAACCTGCTCTTTGATAAACAGCTCTCCACGACCGGTATGATGATTTGCGAGTCCAACGACCTGCCGCGCCAGCGCTACTCGCTGCGCACGGCCATGCGCGTCATGCTCGATTCCGATTCGTACCGTCGCGAACTGCTCGATCATGCGGTCGCCTTTGAACATCGCTACCCGTACTACATCAAGGGCGGTTTTGCCGCCGTGGTGGGCGTTCAGGTCCTGCTCTTTGTCCTGTCGACGGTTCTCGATATCGACAATAACGGCAAGATCATCCTGCTTGTCATTTGGATCATCTCGGTTATTGCCATCTGCGGCTGGCTGATCAATATCGAATATATCCGAGCGAGCCTCAATACCCAGATGCGCATCTCGGCGCTTTCGGATGAGGACCTGCGTCGCGAGATGCGCGAGCACACGGCCGCCATTCCTGCCGCCCGCTACATGTTTGGCCTCAACGCCAGCGAGCGTGGTGCCAAGGGCGGCGATCAGTCCGCGGGCCGCTTGCCGCATATAGGCTCGAACCATAAATCTCAGGACAGCGACAGTACAGCCACAAATGATGGAAATGCCACTCCGCTTGGCAAGCACTCCAAAGGAGGTGAGGCATAAATGAAGAACATCCTGCATCTGTTTAAGCGCGATGTCCAAAATGTGTCTCGCTCCGTAATCGGCTTGGTTGTCGTGATGGGCCTCGTTATCGTACCGTGCCTGTACGCGTGGTTTAACATCGCCGGCAGCTGGGACCCGTACGGCAACACCGGCAATCTTAAGATCGCCGTGGTCAACACCGATGAGGGTTACGAGAGCGATCTGATCCCCGTTGAGGTCAACGTGGGTGAAAACGTGACCGCCACCCTGCGCGGCAACGAGAGCTTCGATTGGGTCGTGCTCAACGACCGCGATAAGGCCATCGATGGTGTCAAGTCGGGCGCGTATTACGCCGCTGTGGTCATCCCCAAAACGTTTAGCGCCGACATGATGACGCTCTTCTCGACGAACGTGAAGCATGCCGATATCGAGTTCTACGAGAATCAGAAGGCCAACGCCATCGCACAGATCGTGACCGAGAAAGGCTCGAGCGCTGTTCAGAGTCAAGTTAACGAGACCTTTACCGAAACCATTACGACCATCGGGCTCAAGACCGTGTCCAGCCTGCTCGATTACATGAGTACCGACCAGGTCAGCAACTTTATCGCCAACCTGTCCTCGACGCTCGGCGATTCGATTGAGGACCTGCGAGACGTTCAGGCAAATGCTTCGTCGCTGGCGGGCATTTTGAGCTCCACGTCCGATTCACTGACGTCGGCGAGCGGCATGCTCAAGCAGACCGGTGCCGTCGATGAGTCGACAAAGCAGCTCATGGAACATGCCAAAAGCGGCATCGATGATTCCAAAGAAGCGCTTAAGGCGGCAAACGATGCCATCGATGCCGCAATCGATGGAAGTGCTGGTTCGTTCGACAATGTGTCTGCCGAGCTCGCGAAGGCGTTCGACACCGCAAACCAGCATGTCGACCTTACGGTGTCCCAACTCAACGATGCCGCTGCGGCCCTCAATGCGCGCGCCAAGGATATCGATGCGATGGCCGATCAGCTCCGCAGCCTTGCCGACCAGGTGAGCGATGAGAATTTGAAGGACGGCCTCAAGTCCGCCGCGACGTCGCTGGGCAGAATCGCCGTTGAGTACCGCAACAATGCCAAGGATCTGGCGGCTACCGCGAAGTCTCTCTCCGATAGCATGGCCGAGGTCAACAACTCGCGTGCCGAGGTCGATCAGGCCATCGCTGATGCCAAGGCCGGCATCGCGGGTGCCAAATCCGATTACGATTCCACGTTCTCGGTTAAGGCCAAGGAGCTCAAGAAGACGGTTTCGGGCATTCTGGACTCGCTTGATGGCATCTCGGGCGACCTGGATAGCGCCGTAGGCGGCCTGACCGACGCATCCGGTTCGCTGGCAAAGGGCCTCTCCAAGGCTGCAAAGCTGGTCAATAAGGCTTCTGATCAGCTGGGCGAGGCGTCGGACAAGATCAGCGCGTTTAAGGACGAGCTCGACGGCGCCTTGATGTCGGATGACCTCGCTACGATCAAGACGATGATCGGCAATGATCCCGAGGGTCTGGCCGTGTCGCTTTCCGGCCCCGTCGCGCTCGATCGCAAGCCGGTCTATCCGATTCGCAACTACGGTTCGGCCATGGCACCGTTCTACACGATTCTGTCGCTCTGGGTGGGCTCGATTGTGCTGGCGGCCATGATGAAGGTCTCGGTTGACGATGAGCTTATCAACGAGCTCATCCCCGTGCGCCTGCACGAGATCTACCTGGGCCGCTACCTGTTCTTTGGCGGTCTGGCCTTGCTGCAGGCAACGCTCGTGTGTGCGGGCGACATCCTGTTCTTTGGCATCCAGTGCGACGACCCGCTGCAGTTTGTGCTGGCGGGCTGGGTCGCGAGTCTCGTGTTCTCCAATATCGTCTACACGCTTACGGTTTCGTTTGGCGATATCGGCAAGGCGCTCGCCGTCGTGCTGCTGGTCATGCAGGTCGGCGGTTCGGGCGGCACGTTCCCCATCGAGATGACCGGCCCCGTGTTCCAGGCGATCTATCCGTTCCTGCCGTTCACCCACGGCATCAACGCCATGCATGCCGCCATGGCCGGTGCGTACCACATGGAGTACTGGATTGAGCTAGGCATTCTGGCGAGCTATCTGATTCCGTCGCTGGCACTGGGCGTCGTCTTCCGCCGCCCGGTCATCAAAGCCAACGACTGGATCATCGAAAAACTGGAGTCAACCAAATTGATTTAGTTCAGCAACGTAAACGCCGTCGGAACATCGAGATCTTCCAACCCGATGCTTTAGCGTAGTGAATTGCACGGGCTGCTTGGTTGTTGCTACAGTAGCGGGGCGTGCCGGGGGTCCGGTGCGCCCTGCTTTTATTTGACCATGAGGCGGCACGCAGCCATGCGCGTGCGGACACCACGCCCAGATTGAGCGCGAGGATGCCCTATGGCCCAGCATGCCACTGACAATATCGAAATGATGCCCGATAGCCCTGTTGCTCGCGAGGACCTGGGCGCGGGCGGCACCTCCCGCGGCGCCGGCGCTCGCTCGCCGCTGTTCTGGAAAGTCCTGCTGCTTTCGGTGGCAGTCGTCTGGGGCTACTCCTTTACGACCATGAAGGACGCGCTCGACACCATTCCGGTGTTCGAACTGCTCTACGTGCGCTTTCTGCCTGCGGCGTTGGTCATGTTTTTCATCTTCCACAAGCGCATCATCGCGCACCTCAACGCCCGCAACCTTATCGTCGGACTTGGCATGGGCGCACTTATGTGGGCCGCCTACGCCCTGCAGACAGTCGGTCTGGCGCACACCACGGCGGGCAAGAATGCTTTTTTGACGGGCACGTATTGCATCGTTGTGCCGTTCGCGAGCTATTTTCTGAGCGGCGAAAAACTCACCCGCTATAACCTGGGCGCGGCGCTGCTGTGCTTGGCGGGCATTGGCTTGGTGGCGCTCGATAGCGTTGAATTCAACATCGGTGATGTCATTACGCTGGCGGGTGCGGTCTTTTTCGCCATCCAGATGGCGGTGACTGCCAAGTACGGTCGCAAAATGGACATCAACGTCATCACGTTTTGGATGTTTGTGGGCAACGGCGTGCTGAGCCTGGCAACGTCGCTGCTATTCGAGACCCAAGCGCCTCTGTCCGTGTGGACGCCGAGCTTTATCAGCGCGATGGCGTTTCTCTCGGTTGGTTGCACATGCGCGGCTCTGCTCATCCAAAACGTCGGCCTGGCGCATGTCTCGGCCTCGACGGGCTCACTGCTCCTTTCGATGGAGTCGCCTTCGGGCGTGCTGTTCTCGGTGCTGCTGATGGGGGAGGCGCTCACCTCGCGCCTGCTCGCCGGCTTCGCGCTCATCTTTCTTTCGATTATCTTGAGCGAGACGCATTTCGATTTCTTGCGCCGAAAATCACACCCGCAATTGTAAACAACTTGTTGCGCCGCCCTCCCAGGGCGGCATTTTTATGTCATGCCCTTACAGTTGTACCTTGCACTTTACGCTATCAAAGTGCGTGCTGCAAAAACGTTACTGGAGGGCTTCTATGGCATCAGCTCTGTCCGATTTTCAACCGCAACCAGCGCCTCAGGCTACCACGGCGGCGCAGACCGCTATCGGTGACGGTCTTGTCGCAGAAGCTCGGGCTTTTGCAGACGAGCTCGCTGCGTGGCGACACGATCTACACCAGATGCCTGAGCTCGGTAACAATCTTCCGCAGACGTCTGCCTATATCCAGGCACGTCTGGACGAGATGGACATCCCCCATACCACGCTCGTCGACGGTTCCTGCGTCGTTGGCCTGATCGGTTCCGGTGCGGCCGCGGCCGCTCAGGGCAATGACGAGCAGGCCGGAACGGTCGTCATGCTTCGTGGCGACATGGATGCCCTGCCCGTTGCCGAAGAGTCGGGCGAGCCTTTCGCCTCTACCAACGGCTGCATGCACGCTTGTGGCCACGATATGCATGCGACGGCCCTGCTTGGTGCGGCGCGCCTGCTCAAGGCCCGCGAGGCCGAGCTTGTGGAGGCCAACGCTACCGTCAAGTTGCTGTTCCAGCCGGGCGAGGAGACCTTTGAGGGAGCACGCGCTGCCATCGCCGACGGCTTGCTCGAGAACCCGCGCCCTCAGGCGGCCTTTGCCATGCATGTCAACAGCCAGTCGCCGCTTGGCCTGGTGCTCTACGGCAGCCCGGCGCTCTCGGGCGTGTACGGTTTCCGCATCACGCTCCAGGGCAAGGGCGGCCACGGTTCCAGCCCCGAGATCTGCATCGACCCCATCACGGCCGGCGTCCACGTGCACCTGGCGCTCCAGGAGCTTATCTCCCGCGAGGTGCCGGCGGCCAAGGAAGTCGCACTTACCGTTGGTAAGTTCGCCGGCGGCTTGGCGGCCAACGTCATCCCCGACACCTGCGTGCTCGAGGGAACGCTGCGCGGCTTTGATGTTGAGCTCATGGCTCACCTAAAGACCCGCATCGCGGAGGTCGTTAACGGCGTTGCTACGACCTATCGTACGCCGGCGACCATCGAGACGCTTTCGGATGTTCCGCCGCTTGTACTCGACAGCGATATGACTCAGGCGTCGCTTGGCTACGTGGGCGCAGTGCTGCCCAAGACGGCTTTCTTGCCGCTTTTCCATGCCATGGCGAGTGAGGACTTCGCGCTTATCTCGAGCAAGATCCCAAGTGCGTACTTTACCGTGGGCGCGGCCGTAACCGACACGGACGAACACTTTGCCCAGCACCATCCCAAGGCACGTTTTAACGATGCCGAGCTGCCGCTCGGTGCCGCGGCCTATACCGCCGTCGCTTTGGGCTATATCGCCGACCACCGGTAGCACCCAACCTTGCCTTTCAAGCCTGCGGGCATGGCCGTAAGGCCTATGCCCTTGTCTTTCAAGGCAATCTTGGGCACTACCGGCGCCCGGCGCAGGCTATTCGTTTGTCTAAAAGGAGCAGTATGCCCCAGCAGCGTAAGTTCTTCCCCGGCTGGCTCGTGGTGGCCTCCGGCTTCGTGATCATGGCCACGTGTTACACGATTTTCGTCAACTGCATGAGCCTGTTCCAGCCGCTGATCGTCAGCAACCTGGGTATTTCCCTTGCGCAGTACAACGTCTCCAATGCCATCTCCACCGTGGTGAGCGTTATCGGCTCACTTGTGATCGGTCATGTTGCCGATAAAGTAAGCGGTCGCGTTTTGGGATCCCTCACTGTAATCGCCACCTCTGCCGTTCTTGCCGGCATGAGCTTTGTCGGTGAGCTGTGGCAGGTCTACGTGCTCTTTGCCGTCTCGGGCTGCTTCGCCG
Organism: uncultured Collinsella sp.; assembly: GCA_958448375.1. Lineage (GTDB taxonomy): Bacteria > Actinomycetota > Coriobacteriia > Coriobacteriales > Coriobacteriaceae > Collinsella. Next base: position 3,172 of record CAUDDU010000005.1, on the reverse strand, counting down.
TGGCTTCGACCCGCCTGCTCATTAGCCTCGTCACTGCCAACTGGTTTACGGCCAAGCGAGGCCTTGCCATCTCCATCGCACTTTCGGGCTCGGGCTTTGGCGGCGCTATTCTGTCTCCCATCGTGAGCTCGCTTATCGTGAGCGTTGGCTGGCGTTCCGCCTTCCTGGTGCTCGCGGCTATCTGCATGGTGGCGGCGCTGCCCATCCGCGTCCAAGCAGTTTGGCATGGCCGACCTCGGCAAGGTCACGGGTACCATCACCTCGCTCGAGATGGTCGGCGGCACCGTGGGCGCCATTGTCTCGGGCGTGCTGTTCGATGCCACGGGCTCCTTTGCGAGCACCTGGATCGTGTGCCTGGCGTGCTCCGTGGTCATGCTCGTGTTCCTGCTGGCATCGGAGCCCATCGCCGCCAAGCTGCGCGCGAGCGTGGCGGGGGAGTAGGTAGGCCAAAGCGCATCGCCGCTTGTCCGTTTCGTCCGCGGCGGCGCGTCTGGCCGAACGAGTCCCCATACCCTCGTTCGGTCAGACGCGCCGCCGCTGTTTGTGTTTGTGCCGTATAATGACCATTACCTATGACGCGATACAAAAGAAAGGTGTTTGCCCATGCAGGCACAGAAGGCGGAGGGAACCCGCGACCTTATCGGCGCCGAGATGCGCGCCTGGCAAAAGATGCAGCAGATTGCGGCCGGCGTGTTCGAGCCGTTTGGCTTTAAACCCATCGAGACGCCCGCGATTGAGCAGGTGGACGTGTTTGTCCACGGTATCGGCCAGTCGACCGACGTCGTGCGCAAGGAAATGTTCCGCGTGTTCAGCGGTGCCAACCTGGAGCGTGTCTTTACCGAGGGCACCGACACCAAACTCAAGCCCAAGCAGCGCCTGGCGCTTCGCCCCGAGGGCACGGCCGGCGTGGTGCGCGCCGTCGTCGAGAACAATCTGGTGCCCCAGGGCTCCACGCCGTTTAAGGCGTACTACGCCGAGGCCATGTTCCGCGGCGAGCGTCCCCAGAAGGGCCGCCTGCGCCAGTTCCACCAGGTGGGTATCGAGTGGCTCGGAGCTCCTGATCCGGCGGCAGACGCCGAGTGCATCATCATGCTCATGGAGTTCTACAAGCGCCTGGGCTTCGATCTTTCCAAGCTTCGCCTGCTCATTAACTCGATGGGCGATGCGCAGTGCCGTCCGGCCTATCGCGAGCAGGTTAAGCAGTTCATTCTCGACCACGCCGACGAGATGTGCGACGAGTGCCGCGAACGCGCCGAACTTAACCCGCTGCGCGCCTTCGACTGCAAGAACGACCATTGCCGCGAGATCATGGCCGACGCCCCGCTGATGGGCGACAACCTGTGCGACGAGTGCCGCGAGCACTACGAGCAGGTCAAGCGCTATTTGGATGCGGCGGGTATCGAGTATGTCGAGGATCCCACCTTGGTGCGTGGCCTGGACTACTACACCCGTACTGTCTTTGAGGTCGAGGCTCCCGGCGCCGGTGTCGGCTCCATCGGTGGCGGCGGTCGCTATGACGGCTTGGTCGAGCTCGAGGGCGGCAAGCCCACGGCGGGCGTCGGCTTTGCCGTCGGCTTTGAGCGCGCCCTGCTGGCCCTGCAGGCCTTTGGCAGCGACCTGGGTGCCGAGGAGGTCCCGTGCGTCTACGTTGCCAACGCCGGCAAGGAGCTGCGTCAGAACGTCTTTACCATTACGCAGCAGCTTCGCGCTGCAGGGATTGTGACCGAGGCCGACTATCAGGGCCGTTCGCTCAAGGCCCAGTTTAAGCAGGCCGACAAGGTGGGTGCCAAGCTCATTTTGGTCTTGGGCGGCGACGAGCTTGCCGCCGGCAAGGTCAAGGTGCGCGACATGCAGAGTCACGACGAGGTTCTCGTCGATTTGGCCAACGTGGTCGAGGCGGTTCGCGAGCGCCTGTAGCGCATGTTTTTTGAGCTGCGGGCCTGTTAACGTGCCCTGCTCATGGGGAGCGATTGTTACGGGGGTGTTTCGCATTTATGCGGAATGCCCCCGTTTGTATATGCCGTCCACCGAGAAATACGACCATTTGGGGCAAAAAGCCTTGCAATGCAGAAAATACTTTTGTGTGGTAAAGCGCAATCAGCTTCGAAAGTTTTTGCCGAGTGCCTATAATAAATACCGCATGTTACGTGCATAGAAGGAGGAATGGGAGGAAACGTGGCTGAGAACCTAAGCAACCAGTCTGTACCCGAAGCCGCGGCGCGTGTCGCTGCCGTGGTCAACCGCCTCGTTAACCGAATCGGCTCGAATGCCGAGTCCAGGGAGCGTCTCGCCGAGATCGAGATTCCCGAGGAGCTGCGCGATAATCTGGCGCTGTTCCTGCGCCTGGAGCGCCGTGTGCTTAGCGAGTATGATCCCGAGATCGCGGACCTGTTCGACAAGATTTTAACAGCCGAGATTGTGGCCAATGCTGGCAACCCTGGTAGCCGCGCTGCCGACGAGTCCGTTGACGAGCAGGGCGTGCCCACTGCCGACGAGCCCACCGCCGTGGCGTTTCGCGAAGTCGTCGATCTGATCGACAGCCTGCCGCTCGATAAGCAACAGGTCATTGTCCGCGCCTTTACGAGCTTCTTCCATCTGGCAAACCTGTCGGAGGAGAACTACCGTGTGGCGCAGCTGCGCGAGCGCGAGGCCGGCGCATCGACCGATACCGAGGTCGATCCCGCCAACGAGCTCACCGTCGCCTATCACCAGCTGGTGAATGAGATGGGTGTCGAGGGCGCCAACGAGCTGCTCGGCAAGCTCGAGTTCCACCCTGTCTTTACCGCACATCCCACCGAGGCTCGTCGTAAGGCCGTCGAGGGCAAGATTCGCCGTATCTCCAACCTGCTGGAGGAGCGTCCGCGTCTGGGCGGCTCCGACCTGGTGGAGAACGAGCGCCATATGCTGCAGGAGATCGACGCCCTGGTGCGTACGAGCCCCATCGCGCTCAAGAAGCCCACGCCGGTCGAGGAAGCCGATACCATCATCGACATCTTCGATAACACGCTGTTCGACGTTATCCCCGTCATCTATCGTCGTTTTGACGACTGGGTGCTGGGGGACAAGGCCGGTACCGTGCCGCCGCTGTGCCCGGCATTCTTCCATCCCGGCAGCTGGATCGGCTCCGACCGCGACGGTAACCCCAACGTCACCGCCAAGGTGAGCCGCGAAG
>CAUDDU010000004.1 GCA_958448375.1 uncultured Collinsella sp. | reverse complement strand
CAGGCTCGAAGGCCTGCTTTGGAATTAACTGGCGGAGAGTCAGGGATTTGAACCCTGGAGACGCTTTTGACGCCTACACGATTTCCAATCGTGCTCCTTCGGCCACTCGGACAACTCTCCATTAAATGCGAAAGTCAGTATACACGAGGAATCGCAAAGTGCAAACAGAAAAGTTGGCATTTTTTAAAACGCTTGGCCGCGCCTGGCGTTGCAGTGGGGTTTGAGGTGCTAAAAAACGGCTTCCGACCAGCGTGGTTGATCAACTCAATTGTTCAAAAGGGGTATTCATAAGCGACTTGGCAATGAATTTAAAAATCTTTGGGTGGTACTGTGGACCACTGGTATACATTTTGCGACCACAGCCTTGTGCCCGTTGACCTGCGGCTTGGCTCAGCTTGTCCCCGCGGCACCGTATCTTGTCCACAAATCCGTCAAGCTCTTGGTCGGCATTTGGTTGGAATGCGCATGAAACGTGGTGCGAGCATGGGCATATGTGGAGGTCATGAGGTTGTAGCTGCATATTCTTGCGGCCTGGGAGGTTGAAAGATATTATTACCAAGTCTTTTCCTGCTTCAGGCGCACCTTCACGACCTGAAGCCACATTTGCCCAGAGGAGGTGACAATATGAAGGCTTATGAACTGCTGTTCTTTGTTGACCCGTCGCTCGACCCCGAGACTCGTTTAGCTGTTATGAAGCGTATCGATACCACGATCGCTGAGGGCGCTGGCAAGGTCGACTCCGTTGACGAGTGGGGCAAGCGCAAGCTCGCCTACGAGATCAACGACCTCACCGATGGTGACTACACCCTCATCAACTTCCACGCAGATCCTACCCAGATCGCCGAGCTTGATCGCGTCCTGCGCATCACCGACGCTGTGGTCCGCCACATGATCGTCCGTCGCGACGACCAGGAGTAAGACTGTCGTTTTGGACTGGGCTTGTGCCCCAAGAGGAAGTAGTGAGTTATGAGCATCAATCGAGTGAACATCACCGGTAACCTCACCCGCGATCCCGAGCTGCGCGCCACCGCCGGCGGAACCCAGGTTCTGTCCTTTGGCGTTGCCGTGAACGATCGTCGCCGCAACGCGCAGACTGGCGAGTGGGAGGACTATCCCAACTTTGTCGACTGCACCATGTTCGGCACCCGCGCCGAGGCCGTGAGCCGTTTCCTGGCAAAAGGAAACAAGGTCGCGATCGAGGGCAAGCTGCGCTACAGCTCTTGGGAGCGCGACGGCCAGCGCCGGAGCAAGCTTGAGGTCATCGTCGATGAGATCGAGTTTATGAGCTCCCGTGGTGGCCAGGGTGGCTACGATCAGGGCGGTTACGCCCCCGCAGCTCCCGCGCCCGCAGCACGTCCTGCCGCACCGGTGGCTACGCCGCCCGCGGTCGACGTCTACGATGAGGACATCCCGTTCTAAGGGTTGTTCACCTATTTTTGAGTGAGAGGCGGCTTCGGTTCGCCGAAGTTGCCAAATGAAAGGTATTTTGACATGGCTAATGATTTTTCTGCACGTCAGCCGCGTCGTAAGTACTGCCAGTTCTGCAAGGAGAACACTGAGTTCATCGACTATAAGGACACTCAGCTTCTCCGTAAGTACATGACCGACCGTGGCAAGATCAAGCCCCGTCGCGTCACTGGCGCTTGCACGCAGCATCAGCATGACATCGCCAACGCCATCAAGCGCGCCCGCGAGATGGCTCTCCTGCCGTACACCGTCCCCGTGGTTTCCTCTCGTGGCAACCGCGACCGCGGCTAAGAAGGGAGACGCATCATGAAGGTTATTCTTCTCGATGAGATCAAGGGCAAGGGCGGCGAGGGTGACGTCGTAGAGGTCGCTCAGGGTTACGCTGAGAACTTCCTGTTCCCCAAGAAGCTCGCTGTTGCCGCCACCAAGGGCAACCTCAAGCAGCTTGACGAGCGTCGCAACAACATCGCCAAGCGCGAGGCCGTCCGTCTGGCTACCGCCAACGAGACCAAGGCTGCCTTCGAGGGCAAGACGGTCACCGTTGACGTCAAGGTCGGCGACGAGGGCATCCTCTTTGGCTCCGTTACCGCCGCTATGATTGCTGACGCCATCAAGGCTCAGCTCGGTATGGACATCGACCGCAAGCGCGTCGAGCTCGGTAAGCCCATCAAGGTTGCCGGTGCCCACACCGTTGCCATCTCGCTGTACCGCGAGATCAAGGCCGAGGTTGTCGTTCTCGTCGGCGTTACCGCCGAGGAGCTCGCTGCCGAGGCTGAGGTCGAGGAGGCCGCTGAGGTCGCCGAGGCCGAGACCGCCGAGGTCGAGACTGAGGCTGCTGCCGAGTAGCATTTGCTGCAACGCAACAATCTTGTTCTAAGAAGGGCGCTCTGGGAAACCAGGGCGCCCTTTTGTTTTTTGCGCTGAGTGAGTGTCATGGTGAACGTTGCGTCGAAGTCCTATATACAGGACCGTTCATCCGTTTGGTTCGGTGATGATTGCCGGCGCGCGGCGCGTTTTGGGACCGTGGCTGATACTATGGATGCTCGCAAGCGATATGAATGAGGATGCTCATGGCATATGACGATAGGGAGACCGGGCTGACGGTTGAGGACCGCGGCTCAAAGTTGGGTCTTCCCCAAAACCAAGATGCAGAGGCCAATGTACTGGCCGCTATGCTGCTATCGCCCGAGGTGGTCGAAGAAGCCCAGGTCGAGCTGCAGCCCGATGACTTCTACCGGCCCATTCATAAGACCATCTATACCGCGATGGTCGATATGTACAACAGCCGCATTCCCATCGACTCCATCTCGCTGATCGATTACCTGCGAAGCATCAACAAGCTCGATGCCGTGGGCGGCGAAGCGTACATTTTGGAGTTGATGGGTCAGACCCTGTCGCTCGTCAACTGGCAGCACCATGCCGCCATCGTTCGCCGCGATTCGATGCTGCGTGAGCTGATCGGCGCTACCAACGAGATCAACGCGCTGGCATATAACGCCCCCACCGACACCAAAGAGGTTGTCGAGCTGGCCGAGAGCAAGCTGCTCAAGGTTACGGCGCGCGAGGTCAAGTCGAGCTACAAGACGTTGACCGAGTTTATGGTCGAGGCCTATAACGAGGCCGAGGAAGTGTGCCAGGCCGGTGGCCAGGCCGCGGGCGTGCCCACCGGCTTTCCGTCACTCGACCGTATGCTCATGGGCTTCCGCGAGGGCCAGCTCATCATCATCGGCGCCCGTCCTGCTGTAGGTAAGACGTCGTTCGCTCTGAACCTGGCACTTAACGCTGCCGCTGCCGGTTATACCGTCGGCTTCTTCTCGCTGGAGATGTCGGGCAAGGAAATTGCCCAGCGTCTGATTTGCGCCTACGCCATGATCTCGATCAGTGACTTCCGCATGGGCCGCATTAGCCCCGAGCAGTGGGCCAATATCAACGAGGCCACGCAGACCTTGTCCAAGCTCGATATTCTGATTGACGATACGCCCGGCACCACAGTGACCGAGATTCGCGCCAAGAGCCGCCGCATGCTCCATAACAAGGAGAAGGCCATCATCATCCTGGACTACCTGCAGCTGGTGAGTCCTCCGCCGGGACGCCGCTCCGAGAGCCGTACCGTCGAGGTTTCCGAGATGTCGCGTGGTCTGAAGATCATGGCCAAGGAGCTCAAGATTCCGCTCATCGCGCTGTCGCAGCTCTCGCGTCAGGTCGAATCCCGTACCGGCAAGCGCCCGCAGCTTTCCGACCTTCGTGAATCGGGCTCCATCGAGCAGGACGCCGATATCGTTATGTTCTTGGACCGCTCTGCGGACGAGGCCGAGGCCTCGCGCGACGATCGACCCGACGAGGGCGTTACGCGTATCGTCGTGGCCAAGAACCGTTCGGGCCCGATCGGCGACGTCGACCTGATGTTCCTGCCGGCATCCACCAAGTTCTATGAGCTTGATGGGGCACATGCCGAGGAGTAGGACAGGCGCCCGTTGCACGGGTATACTGGGAATGTTTTGTGCTTCTGCGTGCCGGCGTGGCGCGTAGACAGTCCATGAATGTAAGGAGTAAACATGCCGTCAACCGTTTTGGTCGGTGCCCAGTGGGGCGATGAGGGCAAGGGTAAGATTTGCGATCTGGTCGCCGGCGACTTCGATGCCGTCGTGCGCTACTCGGGCGGCAACAACGCCGGTCACACCATCGTCGTCAACGGCAAGAAGTACGGCCTGCACCAGGTGCCTTCCGGCATCATGTATTCCGACCACGTGTCGGTGATCGGTAACGGCTGCGTCGTCAACCCCAAGGTTGTCCTTGAGGAGATCGACATGTTCGAGGCCGACGGCATCACCACCAAGAACCTCAAGATTAGCGGCAACGCGCATGTCATCATGCCGTACCACATCGATCTGGATGGCGCCTTTGAGCAGAAGCTCGGCAAGAAGAACATCGGTACCACCAAGCGCGGCATCGGTCCGTGCTATCAGGACAAGATGGCCCGCATTGGCCTGCGCATGCAGGACATGCTGGACGAGACGCTGTTCCGCGACAAGCTGGAGACCGCTCTCGCCCGCGTGAACCCCGAGCTCGAGCTCATCTACAACCTGCCCACCTACACCGTGGACCAGATTTGCGACGAGTACCTGCCGATGGCCGAGCGCCTGCGCCCCTACATCACCGAGACGAGCCTGCTGCTCAACAACATGATCGACGAGGGCAAGAACCTGCTGTTTGAGGGCGCCCAGGCGACGCTGCTCGACATCGATCACGGCACCTATCCGTACGTGACGTCTTCTAACTGCACCGCCGGCGGCGCCATTACCGGTTCCGGCGTCGGCATGAAGAACGTCGACCGCGTGCTGGGCGTCATGAAGGCCTATATCACCCGCGTCGGTTCGGGCCCCATGCCCACCGAGCTTTCCTATGAGTCCGAGGCTGGCCACACGCTGACCGAGGAGGGCTATGAGTACGGCGTGACCACCGGTCGCCGTCGTCGTTGCGGCTGGTTTGACGGCCCCATCGCCAACTACGCCTCGCGCGTCAACGGCCTCACCGACATCGCCGTGACCAAGCTCGACGTGCTTTCGGCCTTCGACACCATCAAGGTGTGCGTGGCCTACGACGTCGATGGCGAGCGCTACACGAGCGTGCCCGAGCATCAGGTGCGCTTTGAGCATGCCAAGCCCATCTACGAGGAGCTCCCTGGCTGGAAGTGCGACATCACCGGTTGCCGCAGCTTTGACGAGCTGCCGCAGGAGGCTCAGGACTACGTGGCGTTTATCGAGGATCTGGCACACACCCGCGTGACGTTCATTGGCGTTGGCGCTGGTCGCGAGCAGATCATCAACCGATTCTGGAAGTAATCGGGACTATTTGGTTATTGCGATATACCCCTTTGCAGCCCGGACGGGCGGCCGAGGGGTATATTTGCTTGCAAAGGGCTCGCGCGGAGCGGGCCGTTCATCCATAGAGGAGGCACCCTTGAAGGCGGACACTCAAACCATCGACATCCTGTTGTTGGGCAGCGGCGGCCGTGAGCATGCTTTGGCGGCTAAGCTCGCAGCATCACCGCGCGCCGGCAAGCTCTACATTGCGCCGGGTAACGGCGGCACCGCGAGCTGCGGCGAGAACGTTGTTCTCGACGACTGCGATCCTGCGGCCGTGGCGGCGTTTGCGCAGAGCCACGGATGCGGACTCGTGGTAATTGGCCCCGAGGCTCCGCTCGTGGCGGGCGTGGCCGACGCCGTGCGCGCGGCGGGTATTCCCTGCTTTGGCCCGGGTGCCGAGGGCGCCCAGATGGAGGGCTCCAAGCTGTTCTCCAAGCAGCTCATGGAGCGCGCCGGTATCCCGACGGCGGCCTATGGTTCGTTTACCGACGAGGCTTCGGCTCTCGCCTACGTGCGCGAGCAGGGCGCCCCGCTGGTCGTCAAGGCCGACGGCCTTGCCGCGGGCAAGGGCGTTATCGTGGCGACCGAACTTGAGCAGGCCGAGGAGGCCGTGCGCGAGTGCTTTGGCGGCACCTTTGGCGATGCCGGCAACACCGTGGTTATCGAGGAGATGCTCGTTGGTCCCGAGTGCTCGCTGCTGGCCTTTACCGACGGCAAGACCGTGCGCCCCATGGCCACCTCGCAGGACCACAAGCGCGCGCTCGAGGGCGACAAGGGTCCCAACACCGGTGGCATGGGCGTCTACAGCCCGGTGCCCATCGTGACTGACGAGGAGCACGCCACCATGGTGAAGGTCATGGAGCAGACCGTGGCCGAGCTCGCTGCCGAGGGTATCGACTACCGCGGCTGCCTGTACGGCGGCTTTATGCTCACGCCTGCCGGGCCCAAGGTGCTGGAGTTCAATGCCCGCTTTGGCGACCCCGAGACGCAGGTCGTGCTGCCGCGCCTTAAGAACGACCTGGTCGAGGTCATGCTCGCCTGCGCCAACTGCGAACTCGATCAGATTGAGCTCGACTGGCGTGACGAGTGGGCCGTGGCCGTTGTCCTGACGAGCGCGGGCTATCCCAGCAGCTACGAGAAGGGCAAGGTCATCACTGGCATTGAGGATGCCGAGGCCATGGAGAACGTGACCGTGTACCACGCGGGCACTGCCGTGGTGGACGGCCAGCTCGTGACCAATGGTGGCCGCGTGCTTGCCGTGACCGCTCTGGGCGACACGTTCGAGAACGCTCGCAACCTTGCCTACGAGGCCTGCGAGAAGATTGATTTTGAAGGCAAGACCCTGCGCCACGACATCGGCCTGCGCGCGCTGCGCGGCCGCGACGCCTGGGATGCCTAAAATCCGAGAGGAATGAGACGGATGGACGAGAAGAACGAAGAGCTCGTGGATGCGCAGATCGTTGAAGAGGACAGCCGCATGTATGGGCACGCCGAGGGCGAGCCTGGTGGCGAGGTCGCTGACGAGCCGGCGCTGGTGCTGGGCGACGACGACCCGCACGATGTCGAGCTGCACGAGAAGATTCTTTCGGAGGAGTGCGCCTGGAAGGGCAAGATCCTCGACGTCCACCGTCTTGAGGTTGAGCTACCCAACGGTCGCCGCAGCGCCCGTGATATCGTTCGCCATCCGGGTGCGGCGGCCGTTGTGGCACTGACCGAGAGCGGCAAGATCGTACTGGTGCGTCAGTACCGCACCGCCATCGACCGCGTGACGGTCGAGATTCCCGCCGGCAAGCTCGATCCAGGCGAGGACCCGCTCGATTGCGCCAAGCGCGAACTGCATGAGGAGACGGGCTTTAGGGCCGGTCGTATTCGCTTTTTGACGTCGATTGTCACGTCCTGCGGTTTTTGCGATGAGATCATCCACATCTACTTGGCTACCAAGCTCGAGTTTGATGCGCCCAACCCCGATGATGACGAGTTTGTCAACGTGGACCTGGTGCCACTGCACGAGCTGATCGATGCCGTGCTCGACGGCAAGATCGAAGACGCCAAGACCGTCGTAGGCGCCTTGGCCTGTGACAGCATCGCACACAGGCTGGGCGGAACTGAGCTTTAAAAGCGAGGGCGACCCTGGGGCAAACACTACTGATTATTTGCCCCAGGGTCTTACGTTATTGTTTTATCTCCGAGGACTGCATGTTTAAGAGGTTTCTTTCGTATTACGAGCCCCAGATGGGGCTTTTTGTTGCTGATACTGTTTGTGCTCTGGTGCTTGCCGCCATTGACCTGGCGTTCCCCATTATCCTGCGCAATTTGACCGGTGGGCTGTTTACTCAGGGTCAGGCTGCCATTATGCAGGCGCTCGGCATGATCGCGGTGGGCTTGGTGCTGATGTATGCCGTCCGCTGCGCTTGCCGCTACTTTGTGAGCTATTGGGGTCACGTGATGGGCGCGCGCATGGAGTCCAAGATGCGCGAGGACCTGTTTGACCAGTATGAGCGCTTTAGCTTTGCGTACTTCGACCGCAACAGCTCGGGTGACATGATGAGCCGCGTGGTCAACGACCTGTTCGATATCTGCGAGGCGGCGCATCACGTGCCCGAGTGGATCATCATCTGCGGCATCGAGATCATCGGCTCGTTTGTGATCCTCTTTGCTATTGCCCCGGTGCTGGCGCTTGCCATGGCCGTGGTGACGGTGGTGTTTGCGGGCATCATGTTTTGGCAGAACATGCGCATGCGCGAGGTCTTCAGCGACAACCGCAAAAAGATCAGCGGTATTAATGCTCAGCTGCAGGATTCGCTGGCAGGCATGCGCGTGGTCAAGAGTTTTGCGAACGAGGAGGCTGAGCGCTCCAAGTTCCGCGCCTCTAATGACCGCTATCTTTCGTCCAAGGAGAATATGTATCACGCCATGGGCGTCTACACTGCGACGTATGGCCTGCTCTCGGGCGTGTTGTACGTGATCGTGGTACTGCTGGGTGGTTGGCTGGTGGCGCAAGGCCAACTGCAGGCGGTCGATATGGCGACCTTCGCGCTCTACATTTCACTGTTCTGCACGCCGCTCGAGACGCTCGTCAATTCGGCCGAAACGTATCAGAAGGCCATCGCCGGCTTTAAGCGTATGGACGAGGTACTTTCGACCGCCCCGGATATCCAGGACAAGCCGGATGCCGCGGACCTGCAGGTGACGGCTGGCGCGGTTGAATATCGCGATGTGTGCTTTAGCTATGAGGATGTTGAGTTGGGCGAGGGCGCTGCCGACGGACGCCCTGTTATCGACCATATGGATCTGTCCATCAAGCCCGGACAGACCATTGCCCTGGTTGGCCCCTCGGGCGGTGGCAAGTCCACAACGTGTTCGCTGCTGCCGCGCTTTTATGACGTGGCTGCTGGATCCGTCAGCATCGATGGCCAAGACGTGCGCGACGTGACGCAACAGAGTCTGCGCCGCGCCATTGGCCTGGTGCAGCAGGATGTCTATCTGTTTGACGGTACGATTGGCGAGAACATCGCCTACGGCAGGCCAGGCGCCACGGCAGAAGAGGTCGCCGAGGCCGCTCACCGCGCCAATATCGACGCCTTCATTGAGTCGCTGCCGCAGGGCTACGACACGGTCGTGGGCGAGCGCGGCAGCCGTCTTTCGGGCGGCCAGAAGCAGCGCGTAGCCATTGCGCGCGTGTTTCTCAAGAACCCCAAGATCCTGATCCTGGACGAGGCGACGAGCGCCTTGGATAACGAGAGTGAGGAGGCGGTGCAGGAGTCGCTCGAGCGCCTGGCGCGCGGTCGCACCACGATCATCATCGCTCATCGTCTCTCGACCATTAAGCATGCCGACGAGATTGCGACCGTCGAGCATGGTCGCGTTGTGGAACGTGGCACGCACGAGCAGCTTCTCGCCCGTGGCGGCACCTATGCCCGTTACTATCGAATGCAGTTCGAAGGTGCGCGTGCGCACGAGCTCGACTGATTGATATGACAGGAAGTATATGGCTGAGAAGAACCCTTTGACTCCGGAAGAAGTGACGGAGTTATTCTCCGAGATCGACGCATCCGGCGTTTTGGATCCGACGCTTGCCAAAAAGCGCACCGAGCGCATGCGCGAAAAAGAGGCTGCGGCAAAGCGCGGCGACAAGGCGGCACTGGCGCAGCTTCGCAGCGAAGATCGCGCAAGCCAGACAAAGCAGATCGACCCGCTGTCCGAGGACGACCCTTCGGGCTCGCAGGTGAGCCATACCATTACGAAGACCGCCATGGCTGTGGTCATCGGCATCCTTGTACTGATCGTGGGCATGCAGATTGGCTACGGCGTGATGCGCCGCCTGAACACTGCCAACCTGTCCGAGAGCGTTTCGGTGGATACCGTTTCCACGGCACTGAAGGGCGGCCTTGAGTGGGGTAACGGCTTTACGCAGTTCCCGCTCGACTTTAGCGTCGACGAGGCGGACGAGCGCACAGGCACGGTCGAGGTAACGGTGTTGGACACATCGTCTGCCAACGAGCTCGAGCTGCTGTCCAACGGGCAGATTCAGGCTGCGGCACTTGCGACCAACGCGTTACTCAACGATAAGATCGACCGCGTGGTGTACAACGTGCACGCCTATATCGATGAGGACAGCAATATCCAGCATGATTCCTTCTTTGGCATGTTCCCCGCGAGGGGTCATCAGAGCGCCATTCTGACGTTCGTGTGGACCAAGAGCTCATCGACCGCTACGAACATCGACTGGAAGATGCATATCGTGAGTATGGACGACACGATTTCCGAGCGCATTCAAAAGCAGGTGAACTCGGTGTCGTCGCTGATTGAGGACCCGTCGGTGAGCCAGACCAAGATTGACGAGGAAAAGGCCGAACGTGACCTGGAGCATCGTCTGCATGGCCGCGAGATTTTCCGCGGCGGCAAGCCCGATCGCACGCCGTCCGATCTGCTGGAGCAGGATAAATAAGACGCCATCATCCCGCGTGAGCCAAGTGCCCGCGCGGGATGATTTTTAAATCCCCGTCCCAGAAAAATCATTATGCATAGAAAGTCATAATTATCATTTCGTAAACATTTCGATGAAATTAACGCCATGACGCATACTTGCGGTTAAAATACCGCAAGGCCTAACTACCAACCTTTAAGCCGGTCCGGAGAGACCGGGAAGGAGAATTATGGCGAACAACCATACTGCGGGCACTGCTGTCCGCACCTTCGCGCCCAGCGAGCTTTGCCAGCGCATGCTGGCAAAAACCAGCAAGGGCACCTGCGGTCCCTGCATCCTGTACCTTGAGGATGGGACCATTTTTTATGGCCGTGCATGCGGTGCCGAGGGTACTGCGACCGGCGAGGTCTGCTTCAACACCTCGCTTGAGGGCTACTTTGAGGTCATGACCGACCCGAGCTATGCCGGCCAAATCGTAACCATGACCTATCCGCAGATCGGCAACTACGGTATCGACGAGACCGACGTCCAGTCGGCCTTCCCCGGTGATACCGCCCGCCCCGCGAGCGCTCCCGCCATGCGTGGCATGATCGTCCGCGACATGTGCGCCACGCCTTCCAACTGGCGCTCGGCCGTCAGCGTGCCGGAGTACCTGCGTGCCCACGGCATCGTCGCTATCGAGGGCGTCGACACCCGCGCTCTTGTGCGCCACCTGCGCGACAACGGCTCCAAGATGGGCATTATCTCGACGGAAATCTTTGACGTCGACGAGCTTGCCGAGCGTCTGGCCGCCGCGCCGACGCTGGTGGGCGAGAATCTGGTCAAGACCGTGAGTTGCTCTGAGCCCCACGCTTTTGCCGCGAGTGACCTGCCCGCTACGCATGACTTTGCGCTTGCCCCTGCCGCTCCTTCCCGCCACAAAGTGGTCGCCTACGACTGCGGCGTCAAACGCGGCATCCTGGAGGGCCTGGTCCGTGCCGGCTGCGACCTTACTGTCGTGCCGTGGGATACGCCCGCGAGTGAGGTGCTCGACATGAATCCCGACGGCGTCTTTTTATCCAACGGCCCCGGCGACCCCGATGCCGTGGTGGAGACCTACGAGCAGGTGCAGCAGCTGATCGGCAAGGTGCCGGTCTTTGGCATTTGCCTTGGTCACCAGATGATCAGCTTGGCGTGCGGCGCCCAAATGGAAAAGCTTAAATTCGGTCACCGCGGCGGCAACCAGCCGGTTATGAACCTGGTGAGCCGTCGTGTGGAGATCACCGCGCAAAACCACGGCTTTGGCTTGTTGTTCCCCAGCCTGGGCAAACTGATCCCGGAGCTTTCCGGCGGCGAGACCGAGCATGCGGCCGATGGCGACCTGCGCGCCTGGGTGCGTCGCGGCATCGCGCCGGTCGTGATGAACGAGCGCTTCGGCCGCATTCGCCTGACGCACGTGAACCTCAACGACGGCACCGCCGAGGGCATCCAGCTGCTCGACGCCCCGTGCTTCTCGGTCCAGTACCACCCCGAGGCCTCGCCCGGCCCCACCGATGCCCACTATCTCTTTACCGCCTTTACGCGACTCATGGACGGCGAGGAGAACTATCTGGACATCGACACCGCGAAGGACCGCCTGGCTGGCTGGAATTTCGCCGAGACCGCCGCGACCGAGACCGAGGAGAACTAACATGCCGAAACGTACTGACATCAAGCGTATCCTCGTCATTGGTTCGGGCCCCATCGTCATTGGCCAGGCCTGTGAGTTCGACTACTCCGGCGCGCAGGCCTGCAAGGTGCTCAAGGAGGATGGCTTTGAGGTCATCCTGGTCAACTCCAACCCGGCGACCATCATGACCGACCCGGGCTTGGCCGACCGCACCTATGTCGAGCCCATCACCGCCGAGTTTATCGAGCGCGTAATCAAGAAAGAGCGCCCAGACGCGCTGCTGCCCACGCTGGGCGGCCAGACCGGCCTGAACGCCGCCGTTGAGCTGGCAAAGGACGGTACGCTCGACAAGTATGGCGTCGAGATGATCGGCTGCGACCTGGCCGCTATCGAGCGCGGCGAGGACCGCAAGCTCTTTAACGAGGCCATGGCCGAGATTGGCCTGGAGGTCGCGCGCTCGGGCTATGCCTACAGCGTGGCCGACGCCGAGGCCATCGCCGAGCGCGTGGGCTATCCCTGCGTACTGCGCCCGAGCTTTACCCTCGGCGGCGCCGGCGGCGGCATCGCTCACACCCACGAGGAGCTCGTCTCCATCGTGAGCCAGGGCCTGGAACTCTCGCCCGCCCACGAGGTGCTGGTCGAGGAGTCCATCGAGGGTTGGAAAGAGTACGAGATGGAGGTCATGCGTGACCACGCCGGCAACGGCATCATCGTGTGCTCCATCGAGAACCTCGACCCCATGGGCGTGCATACCGGCGACTCCATCACCGTGGCGCCGGCGCAGACGCTCTCCGACCTTGAGTATCAGCGCATGCGCGTGGCCTCGCTCGCCATTCTGGAGAAGATCGGCGTCGAGACCGGCGGCTCCAACGTGCAGTTTGCCGTGAACCCCCAGACCGGCCGCCTGATCGTCATCGAGATGAACCCGCGCGTGAGCCGTTCGTCCGCGCTGGCCTCCAAGGCCACGGGTTTCCCCATTGCCAAGGCCGCCGCGCGCCTGGCTGTGGGCTACACGCTCGACGAGATCGTCAACGACATCACCAAGGCTACGCCCGCCTGCTTTGAGCCCACAATCGACTACTGTGTGGTCAAGGTGCCGCGCTTTGCCTTCGAGAAGTTCAAGGGTACCGACCCCACACTCACCACGCGCATGAAGGCCGTGGGCGAGATCATGGCGATCGGCCGCACCTTTGAGGAGGCCTTTGGCAAGGCCATGCGCTCGCTGGAGGACGGTCACCAGGGCATCTGCGCCGGTGGCAAGGAGGGTGCCGATAAGCTGAGCGACGACGAGCTTGCTCAGGCCGTGGCAACCCCGACCGAGCATCGCATCTTCTTTGTGGTCGAGGCCCTGCGCCGCGGCTGGGACATCGCTCGCATCCATGCTATTTGCGGTATCGATCCGTGGTACCTCAACCGTATCAACGACATGGTGCAGGTCCAGGAGAGCATCCGCGGCCTGCGTGTGGAGGATATCGACGCCGACGCGATGCGCCTGCTCAAGCAGTACGGCACGAGCGATGCCGAGATCGCCGCACTGACCGGCTCGGACGAGCGCTTTGTGCGCGCCTATCGCAAGGGTCTGGGCGTGGTTCCCAGCATGAAGACGGTCGATACCTGCGCTGCGGAGTTCTCGAGCGCCACGGAATATCACTACAAGACGTACGAGAACATCTACCGCACGAGCCCGGATGCCAAGAAGTGCGTGGCTCCCGACGAGACCACGCCGGCGGACAAGCCCAAGGCGATGATCCTGGGCGCCGGCCCCAACCGCATTGGCCAGGGTATCGAGTTCGATTACTGCTGCGTGCACGCGAGCTACGCGCTGGCGGCCCGCGGCTTCGAGACCATCATGGTCAACTGCAATCCCGAGACCGTCTCGACCGACTACGACACGTCCGACCGCCTTTACTTTGAGCCGCTCACCTACGAGGACGTCATGGACGTCATCGACGTTGAGCGTCCCGACGGCGTCGTGGTAACGCTCGGCGGCCAGACCCCGCTTAAGCTGGCGCGCATGCTCGAGGAGAGTGGCGTCAACATCATGGGCACCAAGCCCGATGCCATCGACTTTGCCGAGGACCGCGAGCGCTTCGCCGCTCTGCTCGATAAGCTGGGCATCATGTACCCGCCGGCGGGCCAGGCCACCTCGTTTGAGGAGGCCGAGGCCGTGGCCGCGCACATCGGCTACCCGCTGCTGGTGCGTCCGAGCTACGTGCTGGGCGGCCGCGGCATGATGATCGCCTACGATGCCGAGCATCTGCGCGATTACATGGCCGAGGCTGCGCGCATTAGCCCCGACTACCCGGTGTACCTGGACCGCTTCCTGGAGGGTGCAATCGAGTCCGACGTCGACGCCCTGTGCGACGGCGAAGAGGTCTACATCGGCGGCATTCTGGAGCATATCGAGGAGGCCGGTATTCACTCTGGCGACTCCGCGACCTGCATCCCGCCGTTTAGCTTTAGCGAGAGCCTGCAGGCGAAGCTCCGCGAGACCACGCGCCGCATCGCGATGGCGCTGGGCGTGCGCGGCCTGGTCAACGTGCAGTACGCCATCAAGGGCGAGACCGTCTACGTGATTGAGGCAAACCCGCGCGCGAGCCGCACCGTGCCGTTTATCTCCAAGGCCACCGGCGTGCCGCTGGCCAAGTGCGCGGCGCGTATCATGGCGGGCGATTCCATCGCGAGCCTGGGCCTGCCGAGTGACGAGCGTCAGCTGGACTGGTTCTGCATGAAGGAAGCCGTTATGCCCTGGGGCCGTTTCCCGGGTGCCGACGTTATCCTGGGGCCCGAGATGAAGTCGACGGGCGAGGTCATGGGTATCGCCAAGAGCTATCCCGAGGCATACGCCAAAACGCAGCTGGCGATTGACTACAAGCTGCCCGATCCGAGCTGCGGCAAGGTGTTCATCAGCGTGTGCGACCGCGACAAGCGCCATATCCTTTCGGTCGCCCGCATCCTGCGCTACCTGGGCTTTGACATCTGCTCTACCGAGGGTACGGCGCGCGTGCTGCGCGGCGGCAACGTGACGTGCGAAGTCGTGGAGAAGATCAGCGGCCCGCACGACGGCGAGTGCCCCAACATCGGCGACCTCATCGCCGATGGCAAGATTGCGGTAATCATCAACACACCGTACGGCCCGGGCTCTCGTGGCGATGGGTACCTACTGCGTACCGAGGCCGTGCGCCGCGGCGTGCCGAAGGTGTTCATCATCGACGGGCGCGTGC
>CAUDDU010000003.1 GCA_958448375.1 uncultured Collinsella sp. | reverse complement strand
CTTGCAGCCTCGAGGCCAAAGGCCGATCCACCCGAAAGGCAGACGGCGTGTACCTTGTCGACGGTGTTCTCGGGTCGCAGCAGGTCGGTTTCGCGCGAAGCGGGAGCGCCACCGCGTACGTCAACGCCGCCGGTGGCGCCCTCGGGTGCCACGATTACGGTGCAACCGGTGCCGGCCTCCTCGTCCGTATAGTTGCCATAGCAAAAGCCATCGACATCGCAGACGTCAATGGCCTCGAGCAGTGTGTCCATGTTTAACTCCTATCGGTTTTCCGCCGCGCCTTGTGCCCGGTCGGGATCCGTACGGTACGCCAAAATTGTAGGCGCTGGGGAATACCCAGCGCCAGATGCAATTACGAGAGTTTTTGAATCACGCGCGCGACGCGGGCGATGGGTAGGCCCACCACGTTATAGAAGTCGCCCGAAATATCGTGCACGAGCATGCGTCCTCCTGTGCCCTGAATGCCGTAGGCGCCGGCCTTGTCCATGGGCTCACCCGAGGCGACGTAGTGCTCGATCCGCTCGTCGGTGAGCTCGTAGAACGTTACGTCGGTCACATCGACAAAGGACAGGCTCTCGGCGGCATGCGGGGCAGCCGTATCGCCTGCTTTAACGATGCAGACGCCGGTTGCGACCTGGTGCGTGCGGCCCGAAAGCTCACGGAGCATGGTGCGCGCCTCGTCCTCGGTTGCCGGCTTGCCCAGAATCTTGCCGTCAAAGGTGACGATGGTGTCGGCCGCGACCGTCAGCTCATTGGGCTCGGCATGCTCGGTGGCAACGGCGGCGGCTTTTGCGCGTGCTAAGCGTTCAACGAGCGTAAGCGGGGCCTCGCCATCAAACGGCGTTTCGTCGATATCGGCAGGAATGATGCGAATGTCATAGCCCGCCTCGTGCATCAACTCGATGCGGCGCGGTGATTGCGAAGCCAAAATCATAGCTGAATGCCCTCGGCGACCTTCTCGACGGCCTTGTCGCCGGCGAGCGTGCGCAGCAGCTCAAGCGCAAAGGGGAGCGACTGGGCCATGCCGCTGGCGGTGATGATGTTGCCGTCTTGCGTAACCTTCTCGCCGGTATAGGTGCCTTCGGGGAAGCTTTTCTCAAAGCCAGGGAAGCACGTGGCGTGGCGCCCCTCGAGCAGATCGAGCTCGCCCAGGATAAACGGGGCGGCGCAGATGGCGGCGACGTGCTTGGTCGCGGCGAACTCGCAGACCACGTCGCAGACGCGCTGATCGGCGCGCAGGTTGGTGGCACCGGGTAGGCCGCCGGGTAGCACGACGCAGTCGTACTCGTCAAAGTCGGTCTCATCAAAGAGCGCATCGCAGGTCACGGGGATCTGCAGCGAGCTTACGACCTCACGCGTGGGCATGATCGAGACGAGCGTGGCACGCACGCCGCCGCGACGCATGACATCGACCATGGTCAAGCATTCAATAGTTTCAAAGCCATCGGCGGCGAGAACGGCAACGCTGGGCATGAGGGTTCCTTTCATAGGCGGCATACAATTAGCCGTCTTATACCCCGAAGACCTCCGCTTGCCACGCTCGATTTCCCAATGTTTAAAATAGCCCCGTCCGAATTAGCTACCCTCACCCATCCTCAACAATCTCAATCTGTAACATCTAGACCCACTTTTGACCCCTAACTGTTACAGATCAAGACAAACGGAAACCGCCCCGACAAAACGTCTAAATCTGTAACATCTACGGACCAAAACCGGGTCTTACTGTTACAGATCGAGACAGTCCCCAACAGCACCGCCCCGTTCGGGGAACGACCGCCACAGGTACGGCGGGCAGAGGCTCACTTTTTTCCTCGGTTTTTTCTTGACGGAATCTCACCTGTTGTAGTACTTTGTCCCAGTCTAAAAACGCGTGGACTTTTCTGGGCGCTAGCCACCTTTTTGCCACGCAACCGAGCAGTCGGTTGCGTGGCTTTTTTCGTCTTGGCAGCAGGTACCACATGCACCGCCAGAAGACCGCACGAGCCCACCTTCCGACTGCAGGGAACAGACGCACGAGACGTGCATCTGCAAGACAGCAGACGGAAGGGAGCCTAATGGCAGAAACAAACACAATCAAGCAACAGACCGCCGAGGCGGGAGCCGCGGGCGCGGAGCAGGTCAAGGCGGCGCTCCAGGTCTTTGCGGGCGGCGCCTGCTACGGCGCGATGGCCACGACCTACAAGCTCGCCTACGCCGCGGGCTTCACCTCAGCGCAGGTGGTGGCGAGCCAGGCGTGGTTCGGCTGCCTCTTCTTCGCCCTCGCCACGCTCGCAGGGCACGCACTCGGGCACTGCTGGCAGCGCGTGGGCTGGAAGCTCGCCCTCAAGCTCATGGGCCTGGGAGCCCTCACCTGCCTCACCTCAATCCTCTACTGCTACGCCATGAGCGTGCTGCCCGCCCCGGTGGCGCTCACGCTCCTCTTTCAGTTCACGTGGCTGGGGCTCGTGTGGCAGACCGTCATGACGCGCCGGCCGCCGAGGCTCCTCCAGGTGGCCTCCGCCCTGGTCATCGTCTTCGGAACGGTGTTCGCCAGCGGCGTCTACAAGACCGGCATCACCGGGTACGACCCCGTGGCCCTGCTCTGCGCGCTGGGGGCGGCCGTGTCCTGCTCCCTTTTTGTCACCCTCTCCGGCAAGGTCGAGGCCCCCTGCTCGTCCGAGCAGCGTGGCGTCATCGTGTGCGCGGGCTCCGTGGTCATGTCGCTCACGGTATGCCCGGACTACGTCGTCTCGGGCGTCCTCGCCCAGGGCATCCTGCCCTTTGCCGTCATCGCCGGCTTCTTTGGCATGCTCTGCCCGGTCCTGCTCTTCGGCATGGGCTCTCCGCACCTGCCTGCGGGCCTCTCCACTGTCATGGCCGCCGCGGAACTCCCCGCCGGCCTGCTCATCGCCATGATCGTCCTCGGCGAGCCGCTCGGCGTCGTCGAGTGGCTGGGCGTCGCCATCATCCTCGCCGGCGTGTGCCTGGCACAGGTCCCCTCCCTGCTTGGAGGCCGGGAGGCACGTTGCGCCGCCGCAGGACAAGCCGTCAGCTAGTCACCCCTTCACAGGCGGCCCGCGCGCATCAGGGAAAGGGCCACGGGCCCGGCGCGCGAGGCCGCAAGGACGTTATAAAGCGTCCCCCACAGAGATGGGGGCGCCAGAGAGAAGGAGGCACCATGCCATTTCCAAAAGGGTTCCTTTGGGGAGGAGCCACCGCCGCCAACCAATGCGAGGGAGGTTATGACGAGGGCGGCCGCGGCCTTGCCAACGTCGACGTCATCCCACACGGGCCGGAGCGCAACGACGTAAGCCGCGGCCTGAGGCGCATGCTCGACTTTGAGCCCGGGTACTACTACCCGGCCCAGACGGGCATCGACTTCTACCACCACTACCGCGAGGACATAGCCCTCTTCGCGGAGATGGGCTTTAAGGTCTTTCGCCTCTCCATCGCCTGGAGCCGCATCTTCCCCAATGGCGACGAGGAGGAGCCCAACGAGGCCGGGCTCGCTTTCTACGAGGACGTATTCCGCTGCTGCCGCGAGCACGGGATCGAGCCCCTCGTGACCATCACGCACTTCGACTGCCCCATCCACCTCGTCAAGAAGTACGGCGCCTGGCGAAACCGCACCCTTATCGAGCTCTACAAGCGGCTTGTGACGGTGCTCTTCAACCGCTACCGCGGCCTCGTGCGCTGGTGGATCACGTTCAACGAGATGAACATGATCTTGCACCGTCCCTTCATGGGTGCCGGCATCGTCCTCGAGCCCGGGGAGAATGCCCGCGAGGCCGAGTACCGCGCCGCGCACAACGAGCTCGTGGCGAGCGCCTGGGCCACCAAGATCGCCCACGAGGTCGATCCGGAGAACAAGGTGGGCTGCATGCTCGCCGCGGGAAGCTACTACCCCTACTCCTGTCGTCCCGAGGACGTCCGCGCAGCGCAGGTCAAGAACCAGGAGGACCTCTTCTTCGTGGACGTGCAGGCACGCGGGCACTACCCCGGCTACGCGCTCAAGATGCTTGAGCGCGAGGGCATCGACGTGGGCATGACCGCCGAGGACGAGCGCATCCTTGCGGAGAACACCGTCGACTTCATCTCGTTTAGCTACTACTCTTCGCGCTGCACCGCGGGCGACCCCGATTCCGTGGGCGGCGTCGCCGAGGGCAACGCCTTCGCCGGCGTGGAGAACCCCTACGTGCGCACGAGCGACTGGGGCTGGGTCATCGACCCGCTGGGGTTCCGCATCACGATCAACGACCTCTGGGACCGCTACCAGAAGCCGCTCTTTGTGGTGGAGAACGGCCTCGGCGCCTATGACGAGGTGCTTCCCGACGGCACGATCGAGGACGACTACCGCATCGCCTACCTGCGCGAGCACATCGAGGCTATGCGCGACGCCATCGAGCAGGACGGCGTCGAGATGCTCGGCTACACCACCTGGGGGCCGATCGACCTCGTGAGCGCGGGCTCCGGCGAGATGGAGAAGCGCTACGGCTTCATCTACGTGGACCGCGACAACCTGGGCAACGGCACGCTCGAGCGCAGGCGCAAGAAGAGCTTCTACTGGTACCAACAGGCCATCGCCACCAACGGAGGCGACCTGGGCTAGCCGCCTGGGCAATATCGCTAAGGAGAAAATAATGGCTGAAAAATACGACGATCTGGCCAGATCCATACTCGAGAACGTAGGCGGCGCCGAGAACGTCGCCAGCGTCGCGCACTGCATCACGCGCGTGCGCTTCAAGCTCAAGGACGAGTCCCGCGCCAACACTGCCAAGATCGAGGCCCTCAAGGGCGTTATCCAGGTCATCCAGGCCAACGGCCAGTACCAGGTGGTCGTGGGTAACATCGTCGAGGACGTCTACGTCGCGGTCCTGGAGGCCGGCAGCTTCTCGGGCGGCGCAAGCGCCGACGACGAGCCCCAGGGCGATAAGACCGTTGCCTCCGTCGTCATCGACCTCATCTCTGGCATCTTCCAGCCCATCTTGGGACCGCTTGCCGCCGCAGGCATCATGAAGGGACTGCTTGCCCTCATCACCTACTTCGTCCCGGCCTTTGGAAACGACGGCCTCTACACGCTGCTCTACACCGTGGCTGACGGCTTCTTCTACTTCCTTCCCGTCGCCCTGGCGTTCAGTGCCGCGCGCAAGTTCCGCATGAACGAGTTCACCGGCGTGGCAATCGGCGTGGCGCTCCTCTACCCGACGATGGTCGCCCTGACCTCGGGCGAGGCGCTCGGCAGCATCGATCTCGGCGTGGCTGGCACGTTCTCGTGGTACGCCACCGCCCTCGGGGTCCCCATCATCATGCCCGTGTCCGGCTACGTGAGCTCGGTGATCCCCGTCCTTCTCATGGTGTGGTTCGGCTCTATCCTTGAGCGCTGGCTCAAGAGCTGGATGCCGACTGCGCTCAAGATGTTCCTCGTCCCGCTCGCCACGATGACGGTCTCCATCGTCTTGGGCTACCTCGTCATCGGCCCGGTGGCCACCCTCATCACCAACCTGCTGAGCGCGGCGTTCTCGTTCATCTTCCAGCTCCCCGTGGTTGGTTCCGTCCTGGGCAGCGCCCTGGTCGGCGGACTGTGGATGTGCCTCGTCATCTTTGGCTTCCACTGGAGCCTCATCCCCATCTCCATCATGAACCTGAACACCCTCGGCCACGACAGCGTGCTCGCCGCCACCATCGGCCACGCGTTCGCGCTCGGAGCGGTCATCTTTGCCATGTACCTCAAAAACAAGGACGAGCGCTTCCGCGGCATCGCCCTTCCCGCAATGATCTCCGCCTTCTTCTTCGGCGTCACCGAGCCGGGCATCTACGGCATCGCCCTCCCCAACAAGCGCGCGTTCGTCGTGGCATGCCTGAGCTCCGCCGTGGGCGGCGCCATCGTGGGAATGACGGGCGCCCTCATGTACATCTCGGGCGGCCTCGGCGTCTTCAACCTGCTCAACTTCATCGACGCGACCCCTGGTGGCGCCGGGATCTCCCACATGATCTACGCGATCATCGCCTCACTCGTCTCTGCCGTTCTGGCCTTTGTTATCGAGTTCATCACCTACCGACCCAACGACGACGAGGAAGGCGCCCGCTAGCTTGCGCCCTTTTCGACCAGCTCTATGTAATTGAGGAGCAGTTGAGGTGGGCGAGGGCCGAGGTCGGTCGAGGCGGCCGCCCCGTGTCCGGGATAACCTGCCCGAAGGCGTCTAGCTTTCTCAAACGGCGCTGAAATGAACTTCGCCCCGATACTTGGACGGGTCAATTAGCGACCTATGTCGCACATGGGGACTGATTCCGGAACTCCTCCGGGGTCAGTCCCTTTTGCTTAACCCGCCTCCTCTTGTTCCAGTGAACGGTATAGGCTTCGAGGTCCCGCTTGAACTCCTCGAAGCTCCGCCACGTCCGGTTCCTGTAGAACTCGTCCTTCAGGCGCCCGGGCAGCAGCTCCGTCGCATGAGCTTGCCCTCGCACGCCGCTGGCCCCGGCCGGGTCCGGGCACCCTTCGGCCTCCCGCCGGCCTTCGGCGCGCCCGTACCCCCTGTCGCAAAGCTCTGCTGCAAGAGTCCTCAGCGTGGCGTCGTGCCTGACTCTCCCGTCCATAAAGAAGCCCCCATTTCTAATGTTCAAGAAATGAGGGGCGGTTCAATTTCGGGACGGGGATTAAATTATCATTCGGAGCAAATTCATTTTATCCCCGTCTCAGAAAAATCATCGGGCGTGGTCTTGGGCAAACAGTCTAGTTGCGCTTGAGGTGGACGACGGTTTCGCAGTGGAAGGTTTGCGGGAACAGGTCGACCGGCGTGATCTTGACGGGGGAGAAGGTGCCCTCCTCGACAAAGCGCTTGAGGTCGCGGGCTAAGGTGGCCGGATCACAGCTCACATAGGCGACATCACGGGCACTCGTGCTCGCGATGAGGTCGATCGCCTCGGGCGCGAGACCCGCACGCGGCGGGTCGACCACCAAGACGTCGGCGTCCTGGTCGGGGAACTCGCGCACCGCGTCGCCGCCGATGACGTCGACGTTATCGAGCTTGTTAATCTCCAGGTTGCGACGCAGGTCGCGCACGGCCGGGCCGTAGGCCTCGACGGCGGCGACAAAATCGCAGCGGCGGGCGAGCGGTAGGGTAAAGGTGCCGGCACCGCAGTACAGGTCCACGGCCAGCTCGCCTTCCTGCGGGTCGAGGGCGTCCATAACGAGCTCAATCAAAATCTCGGCGCCCTTGGTATTGACCTGGAAAAACGACGGGGCAGATAAGCGCATCTGGCCTTCGGCGATATTCTCGGTCCACGAGCCCTCGCCGGCGAGCATCTCCACCTTAGAGACGCGGCGCGCCTTCTTCTCGCCCTTGCTCATCACACGCACGATGCTCGTGGGATGAGCAGCGTCCGCCAGCACGCGGGAGACTTGCGAGCGCGGAAAAGAGCCTGTGGGCGTCCAAAGTGCGACCTCGAGTGCCTTGGTGCGGCGCGATGCGCGAATGCCCACGCGCTCGAGGCTCAGGTCGTGGCTACCGCTCAGATAGTTGAGCGCGCCGACGACCGATTTGAGCGCCTTGGGAAAACGCTTATCGAACAGCGGGCACGCATCGACGGTCACGATTTTGCTGGGGTCGACACCGTGCATGCCAAGGCGCACGCGACCGTTGACGACGGTCGGTTCGAGCTCGATTTTATTGCGGTAGCCCCAGTCGTCCTTGGTGTGGCGGATGGGCTGTACCAACTCATCGACCTTCTCAGGAGCGAACTTGCCGATGCGCTCGAGCGTGGAGCGCAGGTTTTGCTCCTTGGCGGCGAGCTGTGCCGTGCGTGAGAGAATGCCCCACGAGCAGCCGCCGCAGATGCCCACGAAGGGGCAGGGAGGCTGAATGCGATCGGGGCTTGGCTCCAGAATCTCGGTGGTGCGGGCGCGCATGAACGACTTGCCGTCCTGTACGACCTCGGCCTCGACGGTGTCGCCTGCCACGGCGCCCTGCACAAAGACGGCTTTACCGTTGTCGGCGTGCGCCAGACCGTCGGCGCCGTAGGTCATCGATTCTATAGTGAGCTTCATATCCCTGCCTGTCATTCGCGTTGTTGTTCGCACCATGGTAGCAGGGAAAAGCGCCCCGCATCTGAGGCTTTCCTCAAATACGGGGCGCTTCTACAAACGTCTATTTTGTCTTGCCGGTAATGAGCGTCTTAAGACCCAGGCCGATCAGGCCCAAGCCCATGCGCACGCGGCCGGGGCGATGGCGCTCGATGGCCTTGGTCTTGCCAGCGGGCTTATCGCGACGGGCGCTTGTCTCGGGTGCGGGCTTGGTGACCTGCGGCTCGGGCTGAGGTGCAGGTGCAGGCTCGGGCTCAATGACGGTCGCCTGGACCTTCTGAACCTCGGGCGTGGCCGGCTGCGGCTCAGGAGCAGGGGCGGGGGCGGGGGCGGGCTTTGCCTCGGCGGCGGCCTCGGCGTTGCGATAGGCACGCTCCAGCAGAGCTTCCTGTGAGTTGAAGGGTTTCTCACCCTCTGCACGCTTCACGGGGACCCAGGTGCCGTCGCTCGTGAGGCTGCGGGCCTTCACGTTGTCGCGCAGCTGCATACCCATGTATTCGTGCACCAGGGCGCGGCAGGTGGGGTCGAGCACGGGGAAGGCGATCTCCACGCGGTGCTCGGTGTTGCGCGTCATCATGTCGGCCGAGCTCAGATAGATCATGTCCGAGTCCACGCCAAAGGCGTAAACGCGCGCATGCTCCAAAAAGCGTCCGACGATAGAACGGACATGCACGTTCTCGGTCTTGCCCGGAACGCCCGGCTTGAGGCACGAGATGCCGCGGATGATCATGTCCACGCGGACTCCTGCGCACGATGCCTCGGCGATCTTGTCGATGACCTCGCGGTCGGTGAGCGAGTTGAGCTTAAAGAACACACGGGCGGGCTCGCCAACGAGAGCGCGCTGGATCTCGCGATCCAGGCCGCGCATGATGAGCGGCTTCAGGCCGACCGGCGCCACGCCCAGGAAGCGGTAATCGCCGCGCAGGTTGCCCAGCGACAGGTTGCGGAAGAACAAGTTGGCGTCCTCGCCGATGCCGGGATGGGCGGTCATGAGCATAAAGTCGCTGTAGAGCTTGGCCGTCTTCTCGTTAAAGTTACCGGTGCCCAACAGCGTCAGACGTGTAAGCGCCATGCCCTCGCGATAGGTGAGCTGGCAGATCTTGGAGTGGCACTTAAAGCCCTCGGAGCCGTAGATGACGGTGCAGCCTGCCTCTTCCAGACGCTCGGCCCACTCGATGTTGTTCTGCTCGTCGAAGCGGGCGCGGAGCTCCATGAGCACCGTGACCTCTTTGCCGTTCTCGGCGGCATCGATCAGCGACTCGCACAGGCGGCTCTGCTTGGCCACGCGGTAGAGCGTGATGCGCAGCGAGATGCACTCGGGGTCGTAGGCGGCCTCGTGCACAAGATCCAGGAAGGGGTTCATGGCCTCATAGGGATAAAAGAGCAGCTTGTCGTGCTGAAGTACCTGCTCGCGGATGGAGCGGGTCATATCGATGGTGGGGTTGGGCTGCGGCTTAAACGGCGTAAAGAGCAGCTCGTTGCGTAGGTGCTCGGGAATCTTGCCCTCAATGCCGAAGACATAGCCCAGGTTGAGCGGGATGTCGCAGGTAAAGACCGAGCGACGCGAGAGCTCGAGCGCCTTGCGGATAGTCTTGAGCGTTGCTTTTTCGAGTGAGCCCGAGACGGCGAGCACTACCGGCTGCAGGCGCAGGCGCTTCTTAAGGATGCGCTTCATATGCTGGCGGTAGTCCTCTTCTTCCTCGACGCCCTCGCCGTCCGGATCGATGTCGGCGTTGCGGGTGACGCGGATGAGCGCGCGGTCGAGCGGCTTATAGGAGCCAAAGCAGCTGTCCAGGCAGGCGAGGATGACGTCCTCGAGCAGAATGTAGGAGTAGGTGCCGGTGGGCGAGGGGATCTCGACCACGCGGTTCATCGAGGCGGGAATCTCGATCAGGCCCAGCAGGCTCTCCTCGTCGGTGACGCCGTCCAGGCCACAAGCCAGATAGAGTGCGCCGTTGCGCAGGTTTGGGAAGGGGTGGCGCGGGTCGATCACCAGCGGTGAGATGACCGGCGACACGTAGGCCTGGAAGTACCGGGTTACAAAGGTGCGCTCCTCGGGCGTAAGCGAATCGACACGCGCGCGGTGAACGCCCAGGGTGTCGAGCTTGCCCTCGATGTTCTTAAAGATGGACTCCCAACGGGTAAGGAGCCCGGGCATTTCGGCCATGACGGCATCGACCTGTTCGGAGGCGGTCATATTGCTCTTATTGTCGACAGGCTGTTTTTTGAGCTCTGCCAGATCGGACAGGCCGCCCACACGCACCATGAGAAACTCGTCGAGGTTAGACTCGAAGATCGAGACGAACTTAAGGCGCTCGAACAGCGGCACGGACTCATCAAAAGCCTCGTCGAGCACGCGGTTGTCAAAGCGCAGCCAGCTGAGCTCTCGATTTTGCGTGTACGAGAAGTCGCGCGGCGGTTTGCGCAGCTTTGCGGCGGCTTGCTTTTTTTCGATTTTGCTCGGCATATGCATCTGTCCGTTCAGTCCCCGCAGGGGACGGTAGCCTAACACTATCCACTATTGTCTCAATTTAGTCGACTTGCGGCACGGACGTATTGTGCGAACGGTATCTTTACCTACTTCTTACGCTGTCAAGCATGCAACTAACTGCCTGACTCGTTTTGAAAACAATCTATATCCATACTCAACTGGTGAGAATGTATGAATAAGAATGATTGCAAGCTGAATATAATCGAATCCAAATCGAATCGTGGACAAACGACATATATATGCAGAAAACCGTTTTAGCTATGCAATTCCTAAACATGAAAATATTCGTGCAATCTTGCTTAATTCCTTAGAAAAAAGAACGTTTACCTTTGAAAACCTGCTTTAGAGAACTGAAGTGCATCATGGGGGAATCATATGCGATATACCGTTCATCGCACTTTGCTGACCGTTCGGGGGCGAGGTGGAATTGCGAGTGGTATTTGGATATAACTAGAGCTGTCAGCAAGCAGCGTCCCATACGGAGGGGCGCTGATACATTCGGCCAGTAAGGCCCGAAAGAAAGGTAGGAGGCCATGACGAAAGGTCTGCACGTGCCTTCCGAGATCGGCAAGCTCAGGAAGGTCTGCCTGCACCGTCCCGGCGACGAGCTCCTCAACCTGCCGCCCGACGAGCTCGAGCGACTCCTGTTCGACGACGTCCCGTTCCTGGAGGTCGCGCAGCAGGAGCACGACACCTTCGCCCAGATCCTGAGGGACCAGGGCGTGGAGGTCCTCTATCTCGAGAACCTCGTCGCTGAGGTGTTCGACCAGGTCCCCGGCGCCCGCGCCGAGTTCACCGACCAGTACATCGCCGAGGCCGGCATCCGCGGCCAGCACATGCCGCAGATCGTCCGCGAGAAGCTGGACTCCATCGAGGACAACCTCGAGTTCGTCAAGAAGACCATGGCCGGCATGACCAAGTCCGAGATCGACATGCCCCTCACGGCGTCCACGACCCTCGACTCCCTGGTCAACTCCGAGTCCGAGTCCGACCTGATCATCGACCCGATGCCCAACCTCTACTTCACCCGCGACCCGTTCGCGGTCATCGGCGAGGGCGTCAACCTCAACCGCATGTACTCGGTCACCCGCAACCGCGAGACCCTGTACGGCAAGTACATCTTCAAGTACCACCCCGACTACAAGGACGTCTCGCTGTACTTCCGCCGCGACTGCCAGTTCCACACCGAGGGCGGCGACGTGCTGAACATCAACGAGAAGACCCTCGCCGTCGGCATCTCCCAGCGCACCCAGGCCGCCGCGATCGACGTCATGGCCCAGAACATCTTCTGGAACTCCGACTCCAAGGTCGAGCGCATCCTGGCCTTCGACATCCCGGTCTCGCGCGCCTTCATGCACCTCGACACGGTCTTCACCCAGATCGACGTCGATAAGTTCACGATCCACCCCGCCATCATGGGCACCCTGCGCGTCTACGAGCTGACCGCCGGCAAGAACCCGGGCGACGTGAACATCCGCCTGATCGAGGACACCCTCGAGCACGTCCTGGAGGACGCCACCGGCGTCGACCAGGTCAAGCTGATCCCCTGCGGCGGCGGCGACCCGATCGCGGCCTCCCGCGAGCAGTGGAACGACGGCTCCAACACCCTGTGCGTCGAGCCCGGCAAGATCTGCGTCTACGCCCGCAACACCGTCACCAACGACGTGCTGTACAAGGAGGGCCTGGACCTTCTCGTCGTGCCCTCCGCCGAGCTCTCCCGCGGCCGCGGCGGCCCGCGCTGCATGAGCATGCCCTTCTGGCGCGAGGACCTCTAAGGTCTTCAAGGACCCGTACAGGTCTTAATACATACATCTAGCTGCCATTAGATGTCTCCCATTGGGGCGGTGCGGATATTCGCACCGCCCCAATCTTGTATGAGGAACGTCAACACGATTGGATGACTGCTTTTGTAAGGAGCTTGGCCATGGATATCAAGACAATCGGCGTTGAGGAATGGCTCAACGTTTGGGAGAAGAGCGCCACGTGGGACATCGCCCAGTCGACGATCTCGTCGCTCACCATGGGCGAGCTGCGCGCGCTCGATGAACAGGACGGCGCCACGTTCTACGAGCGCCTGGACCGCGAGAAGATGAACTACGGCTGGATCGAGGGCTCGCCGGAGTTTAAGGCCGAGGTTGCCAAGCTGTATCGTCGGGAGGTCAATCCCGATCACATTCTGCAGACCAATGGCTGCACGGGCGCTAACCTCAACGCCATCATGGCTGTGGTCGAGCCCGGCGACCATGTTATCGCCGAGTGGCCCACCTACGCGCCGCTCTACGAGATTCCGCGCACGCTGGGCGCCGAGGTCGAGTATTGGGAGCTTCGCGAGGAACTCGGCTGGAAGCCCGATATCGAGGAACTCAAGCGCTTGGTGCGCCCCAACACCAAGCTTATCTGCATAAACAACGCTTCGAACCCCATCGGTACGGTGCTCGATGCCGATATGCTCGGCCAGATTGCCGAGATCGCCCGTTCGGTGGGCGCCTACGTGCTGTGCGACGAGGTGTATCTGCCGCTCGAAAACACTGAGTCCTTTATGTCGATGGTCGACATGTACGAGAGGGCCATTGTCACCAACTCGTTGTCGAAGACCTATTCGACGCCTGCGGCCCGCGTGGGCTGGGTCCTGGCCGACGAAGAGGTGTCCAACCGCATCCGTACCTATCGCGATTACACCATGATCTGCGGCGGCGTGTTCAACGATGCCCTGGCGACCTATGTGCTTGAGCACAAGGATAAGATTCTCGAGCGCAATCGCAAGATCGTGTTTGGCAACCGCGATATCGCGCAGGCTTGGATCGATACGCAGCATCGCGTTTCCTGGACGGCCCCGCAGGGCGTGTCCACCTCGTTTATCCAGCTGGATATTCCCGAGGACGACGAGGAGTTCTGCAGACGCCTGCTGTCCGAGAGGGGAGTGCTGCTGGTCCCCGGTAGCCGTTTTGAGCTTCCCTGCGGCGCACGCCTGGGCTACTGCGCGAGCGAGGACGTTCTGCGCGAGGGCCTGAGGCTTTTGGGCGAGGCACTGGCGGAGTTCGATCGCTAGGATTCCGATGGTCTTCGGGGGCCTTATCCAAATTAGCCGAAGATAATCGAAAACGGATCCGTTTCCCTAGTGAAGCGGGTCCGTTTTTCTATACCGAGAAGTCAAGTTGTTACAAATGGGGCCGTAAAGCGAGCCGGTATCCGCTGGGCCTTATACTGAGTTTCCGGTGAACGGTATCAAGCGTCTGGTAAACGGTAATTTATTTACCAGAAATGAATAGGACAAACTTTTTTCTGAATAAAAATGAAAATGGTTGAGACGCGGTGTGAACCGCTAATTCTATTCATAGGTTTATTGGAAATATGCAATTTGAGGATGGTTTAACAAAGTTTAGTTCCATTTGATTTTAGGATTAAAACGCGTTTAAGCACGTAAATACGCTTTATTAAGATGAAGTGTGCCATGCGTGAAGTATATGTGTATGCCGTTCACCCCCTATAAAAAACCGTTCGGGGGCAAGGTGGAAGTATGAGCTGATTTTGGATATAAATATGTCGTCAGCAATAACGCCTCACACGGAGGGGCGCTAACGAATCGGCCCTGACAAGGGCCCGAAAGAAAGGTAGGAGGCCATGACGAAAGGTCTGCACGTGCCTTCCGAGATCGGCAAGCTCAGGAAGGTCTGCCTGCACCGTCCCGGCGACGAGCTCCTCAACCTGCCGCCCGACGAGCTCGAGCGACTCCTGTTCGACGACGTCCCGTTCCTGGAGGTCGCGCAGCAGGAGCACGACACCTTCGCCCAGATCCTGAGGGACCAGGGCGTGGAGGTCCTCTATCTCGAGAACCTCGTCGCTGAGGTGTTCGACCAGGTCCCCGGCGCCCGCGCCGAGTTCACCGACCAGTACATCGCCGAGGCCGGCATCCGCGGCCAGCACATGCCGCAGATCGTCCGCGAGAAGCTGGACTCCATCGAGGACAACCTCGAGTTCGTCAAGAAGACCATGGCCGGCATGACCAAGTCCGAGATCGACATGCCCCTCACGGCGTCCACGACCCTCGACTCCCTGGTCAACTCCGAGTCCGAGTCCGACCTGATCATCGACCCGATGCCCAACCTCTACTTCACCCGCGACCCGTTCGCGGTCATCGGCGAGGGCGTCAACCTCAACCGCATGTACTCGGTCACCCGCAACCGCGAGACCCTGTACGGCAAGTACATCTTCAAGTACCACCCCGACTACAAGGACGTCTCGCTGTACTTCCGCCGCGACTGCCAGTTCCACACCGAGGGCGGCGACGTGCTGAACATCAACGAGAAGACCCTCGCCGTCGGCATCTCCCAGCGCACCCAGGCCGCCGCGATCGACGTCATGGCCCAGAACATCTTCTGGAACTCCGACTCCAAGGTCGAGCGCATCCTGGCCTTCGACATCCCGGTCTCGCGCGCCTTCATGCACCTCGACACGGTCTTCACCCAGATCGACGTCGATAAGTTCACGATCCACCCCGCCATCATGGGCACCCTGCGCGTCTACGAGCTGACCGCCGGCAAGAACCCGGGCGACGTGAACATCCGCCTGATCGAGGACACCCTCGAGCACGTCCTGGAGGACGCCACCGGCGTCGACCAGGTCAAGCTGATCCCCTGCGGCGGCGGCGACCCGATCGCGGCCTCCCGCGAGCAGTGGAACGACGGCTCCAACACCCTGTGCGTCGAGCCCGGCAAGATCTGCGTCTACGCCCGCAACACCGTCACCAACGACGTGCTGTACAAGGAGGGCCTGGACCTGCTCGTCGTGCCCTCCGCCGAGCTCTCCCGCGGCCGTGGCGGCCCGCGCTGCATGAGCATGCCCTTCTGGCGCGAGGACCTCTAAGTCTTTCCGTTTCCGGTGCGGTCCCCCTACAACCGCACCGGTTTCGCCCGTCAAACGGGCTACACTAATTACCTACGTAATTCATTTCTTCGAAAGGAAACGAACCATGGGTGTTAACCTCTCCGGCCGTAGCTTCCTCAAGCTCCTCGACCTCACCACCGAGGAGATCGAGTACCTGCTCAAGCTCTCCAAGAACTTCAAGGACATGAAGCGCGCTGGCGTTCCGCACCGCTATCTCGAGGGCAAGAACATCGTTCTGCTTTTCCAGAAGACCTCCACTCGTACCCGCTGCGCCTTCGAGGTCGGCGGCATGGATCTGGGCATGGGCGTCACCTACCTCGATCCGGGTTCGTCGCAGATGGGCAAGAAGGAGTCCATCGAGGACACCGCCCGCGTTCTCGGTCGCATGTATGACGGCATCGAGTTCCGCGGCTTTGCCCAGGACGACGTCGAGGAGCTCGCTGCTAAGTCCGGCGTGCCCGTGTGGAACGGCCTGACCACTGAGTGGCATCCCACCCAGATGCTCGCCGACATCCTGACCGTCCAGGAGAACTTCAACTACGACATCAAGGGCAAGACCCTCGTCTTCATGGGCGACTGCAAGAACAACGTTGCTCGCTCCCTCATGGTTGTCTGCTCCAAGCTCGGCATGAACTTCGTGGCCTGCGGCCCCGAGGAGTGCATGCCCGCCGACGACGTCATCGAGGCCTGCAAGCCCATCGCCGAGGCCAACGGCTGCACCATCAAGCTGACCACCGATGTCAAGGACGGCGTCACCGGTGCCGACGTTATCTACACCGACGTGTGGGTCTCCATGGGCGAGCCTGACGAGGTCTGGGCCGAGCGCATCGCTCAGCTCACCCCGTATCGTGTCACCTCCGAGGTCATGGCTATGGCCAACCCGGGTGCCATCTTCCTGCACTGCCTGCCCAGCTTCCACGACACCAACACCACCATTGGCGCCGAGAAGTGCGAGCAGTTCGGCATCACCGAGCAGGAGGTCACCGACGAGGTCTTCGAGAGCCCCGCTTCCAAGGTCTTCGACGAGGCCGAGAACCGCATGCACACCATCAAGGC
>CAUDDU010000002.1 GCA_958448375.1 uncultured Collinsella sp. | reverse complement strand
GACCAAGGTGTGGACGAGCTGTTGGATGGTATATGCGCGCTGATGCGCGAACAGGCGTGGCTCCCGGAGTTTGCCGCCCGCGTCTATCGCGTCAGCCGCGGGGACCGCGGCGAGCGCTTGGCTTGGGTTAAAGTGACCGGCGGCACGCTGCATGCCAAACAGGTGATTAACGGACGTTCCGGTGCCGAGGCATGGGAGCAGAAGGTCGATCAGGTACGCATCTATAACGGCGAGAAGTATGAGCTTGCCCAAGAAGTTGCTGCTGGCGGCATTTGTGCCGTGACGGGCCTTGCGCACGTTCGCCCAGGGGACGCTCTGGGCGCGGAACCCGCGTGCGATGCGCCCGTCATTGCGCCGGTCCTCACCTATACGGTGCTTCCGGGCGAACACGATGTCCACGCGGTGTTCAAAGCGCTGACTGAGTTGGCGGACGAAGATCCCATGCTCGGCGTAGGCTGGAACACCCATCTTGAACAAATACATCTGCAGCTTATGGGGGCGGTGCAGCTCGAGGTCGTGCAGCGGGTGTTGGCCGATCGCTTTGGCCTTTCGGTTGCGTTTGAGTCTGGCGGCATTCTCTATAAGGAGACTATTTCGCAGCCGGTCGAGGGCGTGGGCCACTTTGAGCCACTGCGCCACTATGCCGAGGTGCATCTGCGTCTGGAGCCGTTGCCGGCGGGTTCGGGCGTGCAGTTTGGCACCGTGACCTCGACCGATGAGCTCGATCTTAACTGGCAGCGTCTGGCACTCACCAACGCCATGGAGCGCGATCACCTGGGCGTGCTGACCGGCTCGCCCATCACCGATGTGCGCATTACGCTCACGGGCGGCCGTGCGCATGCCAAACACACCGAGGGCGGCGATTTTCGCCAGGCCACGTACCGCGCGATTCGCCAGGGGCTCATGCAGGCGCGTGAGGCTGGCGCGGCGGTGCTGTTGGAGCCGTGGTACCACTTTGAGCTCGAGGTGCCGGGGGAGTGCGTGGGCCGGGCGCTCTCGGATGCCACGCGCATGGGTGCCGAGTACGAGCCACCGACGATGACGGGGGACCGGGCGAAGCTTGTGGGTCGCGTGCCGGCATCCGAGGTGCAGGACTATGCCCTGGAGGTAGCTGCCTACACGAGCGGTCGCGGGCATCTGTACCTGGAGTTCGCCGGCTATGCGGCTTGCCATGATGCCGAGCGCGTAATCGAGACGGCCGCCTATGAGCCCGAGGCCGATCTGCCCAACACGCCCGACTCGGTCTTTTGCTCTCACGGCGCTGGTTACACGGTCAAATGGTACGACGTACCCGCCGCGGCGCACGTAAAGATCGATCCCGCCACCTTCCGCCCCTGGCGAGCAGCAGACGCCGAGTTTTTCGGCCACATGTGACAGAGGGGCAGCCCCTTTGTCAGATTCAGTTGGTATAACTCGGTATAAGTTGGTATAACTGTTACCAGGATTTACCGATCCGAGGAGGCCGACATGAATCCAAATCCCTTTAAGCCAACGGCAGGCAAGCGGCCTCCGATGCTCATCGGTCGAGAGTCGGTCATCGAAGATTTTGAGGAAGGACTCGACAACGGCGCCGGAGCGCCGGGTAGGCTCATGCTCATTACGGGAAACCGCGGCTGCGGCAAAACGGTTCTCCTGCGGGAGCTGCAACGTCTAGCCAGCGAGCGCGGATGGGCGGTTATCTCCGATTCCGCTTCGCTTGGCTTATGCGACCGCTTAGCCGACGCGCTTCGCTCGAATAAGCCCGTTGTGACGTCAATGGAGTTCGGTCCGTCGTTTGGCCGGATGTCGGTCGAGGCGGCGCGAGCAAAGGGCGAAACGTTGCGAGGGCTGGTCAACGAGCGCCTCAAGAAGCTCGGTCCAGGCAAGGGCATACTGTTTGCGATTGACGAGGCACAATCGGCGTCTATCGAGGAACTGGCGGCCCTTGCCGTTCTCTATCAGCAGTTGCTCGGAGACCAGGATGCCACGGGCTTGCCCGATAGCGACCAGCGCGGTCTTGCGCTGGTGTTCGCTGGCTTGCCCAGTATGGTTGACGATCTGCTCGAAGAGCCGAGCGTGACGTTTTTGCGGCGTGCCCAGCAGCGTACGCTGGAGGCGATATCTTTGCCCAAGGTACGCGATTCGTATATCCAGACGGTCAAAGACGCTGGTCTTTACGTTGACGCGGAGACAGCGGACCTTGCGGCGCACAAGAGCATGGGGCATCCCTATATGGTTCAGCTGGTGGGATATTACATGTGGCGGTCTGCTGTCCGGCGTAGCTCGCAGGTCATCGAAAGGCGCGATGTCGAGGATGGCCATGCGGATGCCGTCTCCGAGTTCTACGAAGCGGTTGACGCGCCTCTGTATTACGGGCTGCGCAGTCCACAGCGCCTCTTTATCGAGGCCATGGCGGTTGAAGAGGGCAAACCGACGCGCATGGCGGATATCATTGAGCGCTGCGAGCGTACCCAGAGCTGGGCGAGTAAATATCGCGCAAGCCCGATTCGCGAGCGCGTCATCGAAGCTGCCGGATACGGCCTCGTCCGGTTTACCGTGCCCATGCTGGGCGCGTACATTCGCGATCGAGTTATATGGCATGAGTAGGGTGATAAAGGTGACGGAACAGAAGATGAGCCCGCAGGCTATCGAGGTACGTGGCGCACGTGTCCATAACCTTAAGGACATCGATATCGATATTCCGCTGGGAAAGCTCGTGGGTATTGCCGGCGTGTCAGGTTCGGGCAAGAGCTCTCTGGCGCTGGGGGTTCTTTATGCCGAGGGCTCGCGTCGTTACCTGGAGGCGCTCAGCACCTATACTCGACGTCGCCTGACGCAGGCCGAGCACGCTCAGGTGGACGAGGTACTGCACGTGCCGGCGGCGCTCGCGCTGCACCAGCGTCCGAGCGTGCCGGGCGTGCGCTCGACCTTTGGCACCATGACCGAGCTCAACAATAGCCTGCGTTTGCTCTTCAGCCGCTGTGCCCATCACGTGTGCCCGCATTGCGGGGCGCGTGTGGAGCCGAGCCTTAACGTGGCTGCGGGCCTGTCGCTCACGTGTCCGACATGCGGCCGCGAGTTCTACGCGCCGAGTGCCGAGGATTTGGCTTTCAATAGCGGTGGTGCATGCCCCACCT
This sequence comes from uncultured Collinsella sp., assembly GCA_958448375.1. Lineage (GTDB taxonomy): Bacteria > Actinomycetota > Coriobacteriia > Coriobacteriales > Coriobacteriaceae > Collinsella. The sequence goes on along the minus strand of CAUDDU010000002.1, from coordinate 13,842 downwards.
GCGGTGGCACCGGCGTCATGCGCGAGGTGGACGAGGCGAGCCTGGCGCCCGACGAGTCAAAGACTATCAACGAAGGTGCGGTCCTTCCCTGGGGCACGCTCATGTGGGATCTGATGAAGCAGGTGGCCGGCGAGATGGGCGTACGCACCGACGTGCCGTTTAACCAGCTCACGCCTCAGGAGCGCGACATCGTGTTCCATGGTCCGGCGGTCAAAAAGCACATTCTCTACGTTCCCAAAAACGGCGAGGGCGCCACGCCGCTCGACTTCACCTATTACAACGCCGTCTATACCGTGGAGAATGCGCTTGCCAAGGTTAAGGACGACAAGGGGCTCAAGCGCGTTGCGCGCTTTCTGCGCGAGGGGCCATGCCGTGACTGTGGCGGCACGCGCCTCTCCGAGGCCGCACGCCAGCCCCAGGTACGCGGTATCAATCTGGCACAGGCGGCGGCCATGACATTGGGCGAGGCGATTGAGTGGGTGCACGGGGTGCCCGCATCCTTGCCGGCCGAGATGCAGCCCATGGCAGTGGATATCTGCGATTCATTTTTGAGCACGGCTCGTCGCTTGGTCGACCTGGGTCTCGATTACCTTTCACTCGACCGCGCCGGCGCCACGCTCTCCACGGGTGAGCGCCAGCGCGTCCAGCTCGCCCGCGTGGTGCGCAATCGCTCGACGGGCGTGCTCTATGTACTGGACGAGCCCTCGATTGGCTTGCATCCTGCCAATGTCGACGGCCTGGTGGGCGTGATGCGCGATCTGGTGGATGACGGCAACACCGTGGTTGTTGTCGACCACGATACGCGCGTACTGGCGGAAGCCGACTATCTTGTCGAGATGGGCCCCGTTGCCGGAGCAGGCGGCGGCAATGTGATCGCCGCTGGTACGGTAGACGAGGTCGAGCAATCGCAGAGCAGTCGCATCGCGCCGTTTTTGCGCGCCGAGCCCAAGCGCTTGCGTCCGCAGGTGACTGACGACGAAATGTTCGACCAGGGCCATATCCGCATGGCGACCGATGCCATCCATACCGTCAAGCCGCTCGAAGTCGATATCCCGCGCGGTCGCTTGGTTGCGGTTACGGGTGTTTCGGGTTCGGGCAAGACGACGTTGGTGCTCGAGACGCTCATCCCGGCACTCAAGGCGCAGGCAGCTGGCGAGCGCCTGCCGGGGCACGTGCGTTGGGTCGATGCCGAGGGTATTGCCCGCGCAAACCTGATTGACGCTACGCCCATCGGCGCCAACGTGCGCTCGACGGTAGCGACTTATGCCGACATCCATGATGAGCTGCGCCGCGCTTTCGCCCGTACGCCCGAGGCCAAGGCAGCCGGCTACAAGGCGGGCGCCTTTAGCTACAACACCGGCGCCTTGCGCTGCCCTACGTGTGACGGCACGGGCTCGATATCGCTCGACGTGCAGTTTTTGCCCGACGTCGAGATCGTCTGTCCCGCATGTCGCGGCTCTCGCTACGCGGAATCCGCCTCGCATATCCATCGCGAGGGCAAGGACGGGAGCCTGCTTACGTTGCCGCAGCTTATGGATATGAGTGTGGATGAGGCGCTCGACGCCACACTGGGACTCAAGAAGGTTCAGACGCGCTTGCAGACCTTGCACGACCTGGGCCTGGGTTATCTCACGCTTGGCGAGCCCACACCGGCGCTTTCGGGCGGTGAAGCGCAGCGCCTTAAGCTTGCGAGCGAGATGGGCCGCGTGCAGGATGATGCCGTATTCGTATTTGACGAGCCCACGATTGGCCTGCATCCGCTCGATGTTCAGGTGTTGCTGAATGTGTTCGACGGCCTTGTTGCCAAAGGCGCCACGGTTATCGTGATCGAACACGATCTCGACCTTATCCGTAACGCCGATTACGTGATCGACATGGGCCCGGGCGGTGGCGACGCCGGCGGGCAAATCGTCTGCGCCGGTACGCCAGGCGACATCGCGGCCTGCTCCAAGAGCATTACCGGCCGCTATCTATAGGCGATGCGACAAAGGGGCACCCCTTTGTCGCATTGACTTCTATTTCACGCATTGAGCTGCGAGATAGTCGCGGAAGAATGGCAATTCAAATGCGACGAGCCCTCGTCCTCGCTCCCCGATGATGCCGGCGTCTATCATGCGGCGTCGGTAGCGGGAGACCTGCTGCGGCGAACGCTTAAGGCGCTCGACAAGGTCAGCGGTGGTGGACTCTTCCTCGTCATCGAGCATGGCGATGAGGAATCGCTTGTCCTCTGCCGTGAGTTCCCGATAGGTTGCCGCGAGGATTCGGTCGTCCATCTCGTCGCGCGCGATTTTGATTCCCAGGTCAAAGTCGCGTGACGAGATCTCCTTCGAATCGCTTGTGAGGTCCCAGGCACGGTAGCCTACGAGTTGCAATAGGAAGGGAAAACCAGAGATCGAGCGAACGGCTCGATCGATTCCCTCAGCATCTGCCAGGCGATCGTTTTCCTGGATTGTGCGAATCAAGGCCTCGCGCACGTCATAGTCGGCAATGCGGCCCAGATGATATTGTTGGGCGCGGCGAAGGAACGAGACCGTCTTGTGGTTCAGTAGCGTCGATACGTTGTTGGGAAGTCCCGCCATGAGCAGGGCGACGCGTTTCCCATCGGTCACAAAGTGCTGATACGTCGCTGCGAGCTGAATCATCTCGTTGAGTGTCGGGTCCACCTCGTCAACCGTGACGAGCAGACCGGTGCCCGCCTCGTTGAGCTGGTCGATGATGTCGCTCATGCGATAACGCCAGGTTGAGGCATCGTGAACGCGATTGACCTCGATGCTGCCGAGCGGTGCAATTCCGAGACCGGTGACTTCGAAGTGGTTGGACGGGTCGATAAGATGGCCGGCAGCACGTTTCGCCCCGAGCTCGATTTCCTCAAGCATTCCCGGGAGCGCGGTCGTCTTTACGGCAATCCAGCCGTGGGATTCCGCCCTTGTCGCGAGCGACGACATGAGAGCGGTTTTACCGGTTCCACGCGCGCCTGAGAAGATCGATGTTAATTCTGGGCGCCTGCGCTGGCTCAAGAAGGCACGGTCCAAATCCCGAATAATCTGTTGTCTGCCAGCGAGATGGGCAGGAACCTCACCAAAACTGGGGGTAAATGGGTTCTCGAGATATTTCACAAGGCTCTCCTTTCACACCGCCGTTTAACTTCATTTTACTTTAGTTAATTCTGATTAAAAGTGATGGCTCTTTATCTAGAGCATCAATTAGGCGTGTGTGCCGTCGGCGTGGCGCTTGAATGTGACAAAGGGTCAGTCCCTTTGTCACATTCCCGGAAAGCCTGTTTGGCGTAGGGCTTCGTAGAGGACGATGGCGGCGCTGTTGGAGAGGTTGAGTGCGCTGATGCGGTAGTCGTCCGGGTTGACGAAGTTGCCGCAGATATCCTGCTGAAGGATGGTCTCGTGGCTGTCCTCGGTATGTCCGAGCGATTCCTCGTGAGCTTCCCAGGCCTCGGCGTTATCGAGTGAGTCACAATCGCGCAGCATCGGGATGCGCTCGCAGCGCTCGGGCGCCGCGGCAAGCAGTGGCTCGGGAATGCCCGAGCTCTCGCTGCCAAAGACCAAATAGTCACCGTCGCGGTAGGTGCTTTGCGCATAGGTGCGGCGTGCCTTTTTGGTCAGCAGATGCAGATGGCCATCGGCGGGGGAGAGGCCGTTGCGCGCAAGGAAATCCTCCCAGCCGGCATAGGTCGTCACGTCCAAATTTTGCCAGTAGCCCAGACCGGCGCGACGTACCGTCTTGTCATCGAGGGAAAACCCCAGCGGCTCCACCAGATGCAGATGGGCACCGGTGACCACGCAGGTACGGCCGATATTGCCCGTATTGGCCGGAATCTCGGGCGCATACAGCACGATATTGAACATGAATCTCCTTGGCTCAGAACGAAAAACCACCACGAAGGGCACCTTCGTGGTGGTTTGGCGGTTACGTAGGCGGAAAAATGCCCGCTTGGATAAACCTAGGCGCGGTGCCAGTCGGTCAGGCAGGCATCGAGGGAGGCGATGAGCGCATCCTTGTCCATGTGACGGCCGATGATGCACAGGCTTGTCATGCGGTCGCCCGTCTCGTCGTCCCAAATCTGCATGATCTCGGGGTTCTCGTCGATAATCTTCTGCTTCTCGCCCTCGGGCGCAGAGTCAACGAACAGACCGTTCTCCATCAGGCGCATCTGGTGGCCGGCCTGCTCGAACATGTAGCACATGTCCGGATCGCCGGTCTGCCACAGCGGACCCTTGACGCGGATGACCTCGTCGGGCCACTCCTGCTCAACAAAATCGGTGAACTTCTGCAGGTCAAACGGCTTGCGGCGCGAGTACACAAAGGTCTCGATGTCGTACTCGAGCACCTCAGGGTCGTCGTGCTCCTCGGGATGCTCCATGGCCTCGATCCAGGCGGCGGAGTTGTAGGCGCGCATAAAGTCGAAGCGGTCGGTATCGAGCAGCTCCTCCATGGGGACCTCGCCGTTTTGGGCCTCGACGATCACGGCGTCCTTCTGCAGGCTGCGCACGATGGCCTTGAGCTCGGCGATCTGCTCGGGCGTTACGGTATCGGTCTTGTTAAGGATCAGCGTGGAGCAGAACTCGATTTGCTGGATGAGCAGGCTTTCGATGTCGTCCTCGTCGATATCCTCAGCCAGCAGGTCGCGACCGCCGTTGAACTCGTCGTACATGCGGGCGCAGTCGACCACGGCCACGATGTTGTCGAGCGCGAGCTTGGGCTCGCCGCCCACCTTGGCCTCGTCGCAGAAGCTCGAGATGGTGTAGGCGATGGGGATAGGCTCGCAAATACCCGATGCCTCGATGATGATGTAGTCGAACTTGCCCGAATCGGCAATGCCCTGCAGCTGGTTGGCCAGGTCGTCCGAAAGCGTGCAGCAGATGCAGCCGTTGGTGAGCGGGATGAGGTCGTCGGTCTCGGAAAGGCCGCCGTCGGCGATAAGGCTGGCGTCGACATTGATCTCGCCGATATCGTTGACGATCACGGCGGCGCGGATGCCGCCGTCGTTAGCGAGGATGTGGTTGAGCAGCGTGGTCTTGCCGGCACCGAGGTATCCGGTAAGCATGATGATCTTCACGGGTTTGTTGGGCATGTGCCCTCCTTTGTTAGACATGGCTTACAGTTGAATCTTATGCCAAACGCCTGCTCTTATACCCACGCGCCGGCAAATAACACAGGCTACTCCCAGGCTCCCCATACATCGGGGCAATAACCGACGGTGGCCTTTTTGCCGTTGCGCACGATGGGCTCGGCTAGAACCTGCTGGTTTTCGAGCAGTTTGTCGAAGCGCTGGCTAGGGGTGAGGTGCTGGATGAGCGCGAGCGTCTCCTCGTCCTTGGCCTTGGGGTTGAGCAGCTTGTCGATGCCGCCGACCGCCTGCATCACGCTCGTGAGCTCGCCCTTGCTCATCTCCTTTTCCCTAAGGTCAATAAACTGCACCTTAATGCGGCGCTCCTTAAAATAGCGCTGGGCCTTCTTGGTATCGAAAGACTTTTTGGTTCCAAAAATCTGGATATTCATGCTCCGCCGCTCTATCGAATGAAGTTGGTCGTTGCTCGATCTGCCTCGGGTGCGTTGATACCGGCGGCCTGTCCTGCCTCGATACAGCGCAGGAGCCAGGCCATGTTTTTGCCGATGTTTCGCATGGTGGCAAGGCCCTCGGCATCCCCATCGGCGTCGCCGGGCACGCGGCCAAACACGTTGTTCCAGTAGGTGGAGGCAACCACAGGCATTTGCTTAATGGTGAAGTACTTGTTGAGCACATCGAACGTGGTCGACGTGCCGCCGCGACGGGCGACGGCGACCGCGGCGCCGGGCTTGTGCTCAAAGGCATGCCCGCCTGCATAGAAGGCGCGATCGAGGGCTGAGAGGATGCGTCCGCTGGGATGCGCATAGTAGACGGGGGAGCCAAAGACAAAGCCATCTGCCTGCTCGGCGGCAGCGATGAGCTCGTTCACCACGTCGTCGTCAAAGGTGCAGCGACCGCCAAGCTTGCCGCACTGGCCGCAACCGATGCAGTCGCGAATGGGCTTGGCGCCCAGCTGGAACACCTCGGTATCGATGCCCTCGGCGTTGAGTTGCTCGGAGACCTCGGCGAGTGCGCGGGCGGTATTGCCGTTTGCCTTGGGACTGCCATTGACCAAAAGAACCTTCATCACAAACTCCCTCTGCTGTTGGTGACTTCTGCAGAGGATTATCGCACGATGGGGGAGGCGGTGCGGGCGCGGTGCTAATCCAGTTTGGTACCTGGCACCTGCACGGCTTTACCGAGCAACGCTTTGAGCTCGTTCAAAATGGAAACGGGCTGTCGATTGACAGCGTCCAGATGAAGCGTCGCCACACGAATGGGCGGCTGATATTCAAGCGAGCCGATGAGCACGGGAGAACCCAGGAATCGTTCGATTTCGTTTGCGAGCTCGTCGATTGCCTCGGGGCCGAGCTCATCGAAAAGCGCCACGAACATTGGTCCCGTCGAGCGGAACAAGCGACCCTTGCCGCGCGAACAGTCCATGAGGCAGGCGGCGCTTTCGGCGAGCACGCGGTCGCCTGCATCGAATCCAAAGCGGGCATTGACTTCGGCGATATCGTCGACCTTAATGGCAATAAAGCCTGCCTCGCGCGCCACGCGGCGCATCTCTCCAATGGCGTTGACCAGGGCGTGAATATCGCCCAAGCCGGTCACGGAATCGGTCGTATCTGCCAAGCTTCGGTTGATGATAATGCCCACATACATGCCGGGCTCGGTATCGGTGCCGTCCAAGCGGTAGCCCGTGCAGTCGCAAAGCACGTATTTTCCGGTGGCATCCATTACGCGATACTGCATGTAGTGGAAGTGCCATGTGCCGTTTATCACCATGTCGAGCTCGGCACGTACGTTGTCGCGGTCCTCGGGATGAACGCGGGCGAGCCACATGTCGAGTGAGTTAAAAGGGTGCTGGGAGGGCAGGTCAAAATCGCGCACGGCGTTAACCGACCATTGCGATTCTCCCGTATCGAGATTGAGGATAAACGGATAGCGCGTCTCGGAGCTCATGGAGATCGCTTGGAACACCCGGTCGTTGCAGGGAAGCTGATCGACGATTGGGCGTTGCGGCGCGTCATCGTCTTTCGGTTGCTGCACACGATGCATAAGCTTATAGCGATACATCTTGCGATCGGCATCCATCGTCATCTGGCGACGCGTGTCGCCAGCAAGTGGATCGACGCGCGAGCAGCCAAAGCTAAAGCTGCCGATCATGGGCGCCTTGCCACCTGAGCTCGCCTCGATCAGCCTGGTACGTACCTGCTCCAAGCGCTGCTCGAGTTCAATCTCGTTTGCGGAGGGCGAGATGAGCACAAACTCGTCTCCACCGATACGGAACAGCATCTCATCGTGCTCCATGGTTTCGGAGAGCGTGCGGCAGATGCTCAGAATATAGCGATTGCCTTCGGCGTGGCCAAACCTATCGTTGCAATGCTTGAGATGGTCGATGTCAATATAGGCGCAGGTGAAGGGGTCGCCTTTGCGCCAGAGTTGCTCGACGTGACGGTCGAATCCGTTGCGGTTGCCCAAGTTGGTGAGCGGATCGATATAGGCGTTGCGCTCAAGCAGCTGGCGCTCTTGTTGCAGGATGGCATGCGTCTTTTGCAGTTGCTCACCAACGGCGCGTAGCTCAGCAGGCAGCGCGGCAACATCGAGTTCGGCGGTCGAGACGCCGTTCGCAAGTCGCTGAAGATAGGCAATAATCGATTGCTCGCCCAGGCGATATGACTCGTTCATGATGGATAACCTCCTTGGGCGGAACAACGGTTTGTATCATATCCCCAATTCGGTTTGAATTGGGGATATAAGTTAGCTAATGGAGACAAATGCCCCCTTCGACGGTGGCGTTTTGCGCGCGAGCGTATCAGTTGTTATTGCCACCATCGAGCAATGCCTCAAAATCCTTCGCAGGCATGGGGCGGTAGTAGAGGAAGCCCTGAGCGTAGCGGGCGCCCATTTGTCGTAGCATGTTTGCCTGCTCATTTGTCTCGACGCCTTCGACCACGACGGGCAGATGGAGCGACTGCGCCATTTCGAGCATCGATGAAATGATTTGCGTGCTGCGGCCTTGATCGCGGTCGGTGGGCACAAAGGTGCGGTCGAGCTTGATGACGTCGACGTTGACGTTCTTGAGCATCGCGAGCGTGGACTGACCGGTGCCAAAATCGTCCATATAGGTCGAGAAGCCGCGGGTGTGCAGATCTGCGGTCAGCTTATCCACGGCCTCGGATTCTCCCGTATAAGCCGTCTCGGTGATCTCGATACGCATGAGCTCGGGCGGTAGGTTGTATTGGGCGGCGAGCGCCCCCATATGTTCGGCAACGTCGCAGGCAAGGATATCCGCGCGCGACACATTAAGCGAGACCGGAACCACGCGAAGACGGCGATCGAGACGCTCGCGAAGCCATATGGCGACACCCTGCCAAATGTACTTGTCGAGCGTCACTACAAAGCCGCTTTCCTCGAGTGCGGGGATAAACGTTGTGGGCGAAATGAGAGAGCCGTCCTTGTCAATCCAGCGGGTGAGTGCTTCGGCGCCAATAATCTCGCCGGTTTCCATATCGACCTGGGGCTGAAGATAGTACGTGATGCGACCATTTGACAGCGCGTACTGGAATTCGGTCAGCGTGCGGTGGAACGCGACTTCGCGCTCGTACTCCGCGGGGCGGAAAATAGCAATGCGCTCCTTAAAGTCGTTTTTTGCGCGTCGATTGGTAAACATGGCCTTTGCCTGCGCATCGATGGTGATTTCCTCATTGGAGTCGATGGGGTAAACGCCCATGGACGGCCAAAAACCTACGCCGTCATCATGTCTGGCTACGGCCTCGCGAACGCGGTTGTAGATTTGATGGACGGTGATGTGCTTAAAGGGGATGAGTACACAAAAGTCATCTTGGCCCCAGTACCCTGCGACGCCCATATCGGCATTCTCGATGTCCTTGAGGACCGTGCCCACATCGGCGAGTACGCGGTCGCCCTCGGCCTGGCCGTGCCATTCATTAAACAGGCGCATGTGGCCCATGTCGACTGTGGCGATGCACCAGGTGCCGTTGCGCCTTGCCTCGAGAAATGCGTTGGCGCGCCGCATAAACTCGCTGGGTCGATAGAGGCCCGTGAGCGAGTCGATACGTTCAGCTATGGCGCTTTTGCGCTCCGCCTCGGGTATGGGGAGGCTGTCGTTGGGAACAAGCCCGCCGGCCGTGCGAAGGCGACGGTCGAGTTCGCCTAAAACGGCGGTCGCTTGATGGGTTAAGTGCTCGTAAAAGGCCGGGACGACAAGGCAGACGGGAGTAATGGTGTCGCCTGCGATTCGAACAGGAGCGAAAACGGCTTCTTTAAGGTGGCGGGTCAGTTGCTCGAATGCCTCGTGGTCTAGTTCGTTGCTGAGCACGACGAACTGGACGCTTCGTGAACGGTAGACCCGGCTCCTGCCGCGGGTGATCGACAGCATGCGGCCTGCGTATTCGGCAAGCATGTTGTCGACAGCCTCGGCCCCGTAGAGCTCGTTGAGTTTTGTCGTGCCACGAACGCGCACCGCTATAAGCCCTGTCTCGCAACGATCGCGGCGGCAGGCGTCGATGGCGTTGACCAGCATGCGCTGCGTTCCGAGGCCTGTGGCAGCGTCGACGGTTTCGGCAAGTGAGTGGTTGACGAGCTCGCCGACATAGAGCGAGGGGACATTTCCGTCGCCGTCGATCCGAAACCCGCGAGCACGGCAAAGGACGTAGTCGCCGACGGCGTTGCGCACACGATACTGCATGACGCGACGGTGCTTGGTGCCGTTGTAGACTTGGTCGATGTCGTTGATGCAGGCCTCAAGGTCGTCGGGATGGACGCGCGTTTTCCAGTAATCGCGACAGTTGTCTATGTGCTCCGAGGGAAGGCCAAGATCGCGCAAGGCACCTTGTGACCAAAGGGTGCGATGTTTGTCCAAGTTCTCGATAAAGAAATAACGGCCCTCGTTGAGCATCGAAAAGGCGTCAAAAATACGATCGCTTATTTCGAAGTCGTCGGCGTGGACTTGCGTGATATTGCGTCGATCGAGGTGCATGGCATGACGTAGCTTGTAGTCGTACATGCGATGGTCGGCATCGAGCGTCATGCGATTGGAAGCTTCGCCCAGGGCGGGGTCGGCATGTGACACTCCGTAGCTAAACGAGTGGGGCATCTCGGAATCGTTGTTTTTGAGCAGAACCGTTCGGCAGTGTTTCAGACGTTCGGCGAGGTCGTCCTCGGTTGCAATCGTAGATAGGATGGCAAACTCGTCGCCGCCTATGCGAAACGCCGCTTCGCCCACCTTCATATACAGCTTAAGATAGAGACTTACCTGCAAGATATAGCGGTTGCCCTCGTCATGCCCAAAGACGTCGTTGCAGTGCTTGAGATTGTCGATATCGATGAACGCCATGGTAACGGGGGCGTCCTGCTCCCAGAGCTCCTCGAGGGAACGGGCAAAGCCGCCACGGTTGCCAAGCCCGGTAAGCTGGTCGGTAAAGGCAGTCCTGATCAGATCCTCCTGCCGTTCGAGAAGGTCGTGGACGGTCTTTTCGAGCGTTTCGGTGTAATTGCTGACAGTTTCCATGTTCTAAGCGACTTTCTGAGGTCGGGGCGGATTGCGTCGGGCGAGCTCGTTGTGTACACGCGTCGTTGCTCAGCGCTTTGCATGTATCCAGGCCCCCGCCTTGCCGCGTTGTTGAGTTAATTTGTCGGCTAATGTTCGCTGTTGATAACAGCTGAGTAGTGTAAACAATAGTGCACAATTATATATGGGTGCACATGCTGTGGGCGGCTATTATTCGACAAGCGGTAGCGCGACGATGCGATGTTCGATAAAAATGCGACTGGGACGATATATGTTGACGGGTATACTTGTCCCGTTTTAAAACGCAGGAACGGAGATGGTCGCATGGCACAGTCAAATATGACGCGCACGGTGGGGCTGGCGCTCGAGGGAGGCGGCTACCGCGGTATGTATACGGCGGGCGTGCTCGACGTTTGGATGGAGCACGGTTTGACCTGCGACCATATGGTGGGCGTCTCGGCGGGCGCGGCGTTTGGCTACAACTTTAAATCGCGCCAGATCGGCCGCGCCATTCGCTATAACAAGGCCTATTGCGCCGACAAGCGCTATGCGAGCGTGACCAGCTGGCTGCGAACCGGCGATATGTACAATGCCGACTTTGCTTATCACGAGGTGCCTATCGAGCGCGATCCTATCGACTTAGAGGCGTATCGCACCTGTCCCATGCGATTTACGTGCGTGTGTACCGATATCGAGACGGGCAAGGCCGTCTATCACGATCTGCCGTATGGCGACGAGCGCGATATCGAGTGGATTCGGGCGTCGTCGGCAATTCCCGTGGCGACGCGTCCCGTTGCTATTGACGGGCATAAGTATCTGGATGGTGGCGTGGCTGATTCTATTCCCAGCGCGTGGCTGTTTGCGCAGGGGTATGACCGCAATATCGTGGTACTCACGCAGCCGGCGGGCTTTGTGAAGCAGCCCAACAGCGTGATGCCCATGCTGCGGCGCGTGTTCCGTCACTATCCGGAGTTTGTCGCAGCGCTTGAGCATCGGCATGAGGTCTACAATGCCACGCTCGATGACCTGGCACGTCGCGAGGCTGCCGGCGAGATCTTTGTGGTGCGTCCGAGCGAATCGGTGAAGGTGCCGTCGCTGTGTCGCGAGCCCGATGAACTTGAGCGCATCTACCAGATTGGTCGCCGCGATGCGGAGGCGACCTTGCCGGCACTGGAGGCATATCTGGCAGGGTAGAGGCTGCTGCCGCCATCTCGGCGGAAAGCACATCCCGGAATGGAGGCTCAAACTGGGATGCGCTTTCCATTGCTGAAGATATGAGGCTGCGAATCAGCTGCTCGGCCTAGACTTACGCCTGCTGCCAGGTGTCGACGAGCTCCTTGGCCGCGGCGTAGGGGTCATCGGCGCTGCAGACGGCGCTCACCACGAAAAAGCCGTCGACGCCGGTGGCCTTGAGCTGTGGCAGGTCGGCCGTCTTGACGCCGCCGCCCACCACGATGGGCACGGGGCTTGCCGCGTGGAGGGCGGCCAGGTCCTCAAAGCTCTTGGTGATGATAGAGCCGTCGGCCGCGCGTCCGCAGTCGCGCTTGGTCTCGGTCTCGTGGAGTGGGCCGATGCCCAGGTAGTCGACTAGGCTCATGTCGGCGGTCTTGACGTACTCGAGCATCTCCTCGCAACGGGCGGAAAGGCCCACGATGGCGTTGGGCCCCAGCAGCTTGCGACAGACCTCGACGGGAATGTCGCTCTGACCCACGTGCACGCCGTCGACAGCAATGCCCTGCTCGCGCGCGGCGAGTACGCAGTCCAGGCGGTCGTCAATCAGCAAAGCGACCTGACCGGTCTTGCCGGCCTGTGCGATTGCCTGCGCGGCGTCGCCGGTCAGCGCAATGATCTCGCGGGCGCTTGCCACCTTGGAGCGCACCTGGATGCAGGTAAAGCCGGCGTCGAGTGCCTGGGCCACCACATCGCCCACGGGGCGCCCGAGCGTGTTTTCGGGGCCGAGAACCAGATAGGCCGAGATATCAAGGTTGTCGCGGATACTCATCGTGTTTCCTCCTGCTTTTTGATCTGAGCTTCCATGCGCTCGAGCTTGCCGGTCATGGTGTCGGTAAATCCGGGTCGAATATCGGCTTTGAGCACGACTTCGGTGCGGATGCCCTTGCTCGCCAACACAAAGGTTGCGTCGCGCACGACCTGCATGACCTCGTCCCAGTCGCCCTCGATCTCGGTGAACATCGAGGTGGTGCGGTTGGGAAGGCCGCTCTCGCGAATGACGCGCACGACCTCGGCGACCTCGGCGGACAGCTCATCGCCGGTGCCGCACGGGGCGATGGCCACGGCGACGAGCGTATTCATGCCGGCATCGGTTGCGGGCTCGGACATGGCCTATGCCTCCTCGAGGTCGAGCTGGTTGTTGGCGATGTCCTGGGCGGTTGCGCGGTAGAGCTCGTCGATAAAGGCGACCTTAAAGCTTGCCGGGGCGTCGGCGACAGCGGCGGCACGCGAGCCGGCAACGTTGTAGACGGCGGTGCCGCAGACGGCGGCCGTAAACGGGTCGGCAGCGCAGGCGTACACAGCCAGCACGCCGCCTTGCGAGCAGCCGCAACCGGTGATCTTGGACATGAGCGGGCTGCCGCCGTGGGACTTGGCCACGGTCATGCCGTCGGTGATCAGGTCGACTTCGCCCGAGACCACAACGGCGCCGCCGGTGTAGCGGGCGAGCGCCACGGCGGCATCGCGGGCGGCGTCGACCGTGTCGGTGGTATCGACACCGCGCACGCGGCTCAGATCGGCCGCCTCGCCCTCAAGACCCCACAGGCCGGCGAGCGCGATGATCTCGGAGGCGTTGCCGCGCACGATGGCGGGCTTGTACTGCTTAAGCTCGTTTACCAACTGGGTGCGCAGACTGCCGATGCCCAGACCCACCGGATCGAGCACCCAGGGCTTGCCGGCGTCGTGTGCCGCCTTGGCCGCGCGGGGAATCGTCTGCTCGTAGATGGGGAAGAGCGTGCCCATATTGAGATAGATGGCGCCGCCGCCGGCAACGAGCGCCTCGCCCTCGTCGGGAAGATAGACCATGGCGGCCGATCCACCCACAGCGAGCTGCGCGTTGGCGACAAAGTCGATCGTCACCGTGTTGGTGATGGAGCCGGCCATCGGATTGGTGGTGCGAATCTCCTCCACGGCCTTGACCATATGTTGCTTAAGCTGTTCCGAATCAATCACTGCACATGCCTCCTTGGCATAGAAAAGGGGCGCTGTGCATAGACAGCGCCCCTGTAAAGGC
>CAUDDU010000001.1 GCA_958448375.1 uncultured Collinsella sp. | reverse complement strand
CGACGTCGTGGGCCCGCTGGGCGTTCCCACCGAGATGGCCGAGGGCCCCTGCGCCGTCATTGGCGGCGGCGTCGGCCTGGCAATTGCCTTCCCGGTCGCCAAGCACCTGGTCGAGACCGGTCACGAGGTGCACGCCATCATGGGCGCCCGCACCAAGGACCTCCTGCTCATGGAGGACCAGTTCCGCGAGCTCCTCGACGAGGACCACATCCACATCACCACTGACGACGGTTCCTACGGCGAGCAGGGCGTTGTTACCGCTCCGCTGGAGCGCCTACTGCAGGACAAGGCCGTGAGCCAGGTCTTCTGTGTCGGCCCCGTTCCGATGATGAAGTTCTCGACCCTCACCGCCCAGAAGTACGACACCCCCATCACCGCGTCCCTCAACCCCATCATGGTTGACGGCACCGGTATGTGCGGCTGCTGCCGCGTCGAGGTGGGCGGCGTGACCAAGTTCGCTTGCGTCGACGGCCCCGACTTTGATGCCACCCTGGTCGACTGGGATGACCTTCGTGCCCGCCAGGCCGCTTACCGTTCCGAAGAGGGCGAGTCCCTCAAGGCCTATGAGGAAAAGAGCTGCGCATGCCACTAGTTAACGGTCGTTTCGTTGCCGATATGAAGTCGCCCCGCACCCCCGATAACGAGGAGCCGGCTGCTGAGCGCGCCTGCGACTTCCGCCCCGTCGACAAGGGCTTCACCGAGGAGATGGCGCTGGCCGAGGCCGAGCGCTGCCTCAACTGCAAGAAGCCGTTCTGTGTTGAGGGCTGCCCCGTCAACATCAACATCCCCCGCTTTATCGAGCAGATCCGCGAGAAGGACTTCGGCGGCGCTCTCGATACCATCCGCGAGGACTCCATGCTTCCCGCCATCTGCGGCCGCGTCTGCCCGCAGGAGAACCAGTGCGAGGGCAAGTGCATCCGTGGCAAGAAGTCCGAGCCCGTGGCCATCGGCCAGCTCGAGCGCTTCCTGGGTGACCGCCCCGAGCTCGCGTCCACGCCCAAGATGGCTCCCAAGAACGGCAAGAAGGTCGCCGTCGTCGGCTCCGGCCCGTCCGGCATCACCTGCGCCGGCGAGCTCGCCCGCAACGGCTTTGACGTTACCGTCTTTGAGGCATTCTTCACCGGCGGCGGCGTGCTGGTCTACGGCATCCCCGAGTTCCGTCTGCCCAAGGCAGTCGTCAAGCGCGAGATTGACGGCCTGGAGGACATGGGCGTCAAGTTTGAGTACAACTCCGTCGTGGGCAACATGGCCACGGCCGAAGAGCTGTTCGAGCAGGGCTTCGACGCCATCTACGTGGCGACCGGCGCTGGCCTGCCCAAGTTCCTCAACGTCCCCGGCGAGAACCTGCCCAACGTCTTCTTCGCTAACGAGTACCTCACCCGCGTGAACCTGATGAAGGCCAACAAGTTCCCCGAGTACGACACCCCCACCAAGCACGGCAAGAACGTCGTTGTCTTTGGCGGCGGCAACGTGGCTATGGACGCCGTCCGTACCGCCAAGCGTCTGGGCGCCGAGCACGCCATCATCGCTTACCGCCGTACCGAGGACGAGATGCCCTGCCGTCGCGCCGAGCTGCACCATGCCAAGGCCGAGGGCGTCGAGGTTCTGCCGCTTGTCTCCCCGCTCGAGTTTGTCGCTGGCGAAGACGGCTCCGTGTGCGCCGTCAAGGTCCAGAAGATGGAGCTCGGCGAGCCCGACGAGTCCGGCCGTCGTCGCCCGGTGCCCATCGAGGGCGCCATCGAGGAGATCCCCTGCGACGTCGCGATCTCGGCTATCGGCACCAACGCCAACCCCTTCGCAAAAAAGATCGGCGGCAAGATGGAGCTCAACAAGTGGGGCTACATCGTTGCCGACGAGGAGACCGGCCAGACCACCGATCCCCGCATCTGGGCCGGCGGTGACATCGTCACCGGTGCCGCTACGGTCATTCTGGCGATGGGCGCCGGCAAGAAGGCCGCCGCTTCGATCACCAAGAGCCTGCTGGGCGAGTAATCACCTGCGGCGCTAGCCACCAAACGGCAAAGTCCCCGTCGAGCACACGCCCGGCGGGGACTTTTTTTATGCCGGCCGCCCGATCACCACGATGGGGACAGGCACCTTTGTGGTGGTTGGGGACTTGGCCGGTCGTTTTGTCTCAATCTGTAACATCTGGAGCCCGTTGAGCCTCGTAGTTGTTACAGATCGAGATATTGCTCCAGCCGCCTCCTCTTTATCTCAATCTGTAACAGTTAGAGGCCAAATTCCTCGCTACGTGTTACAGATCGAGACGTTAGGTTGGCGGCCGAGCAGTTCATCTCAACCTGTAACACCTGGAGCCGTTTTGGGCAGCTTGGTGTTACAGATTGAGATCTTGCTAAAGCCGAGGATGGGCGCTGCCGCCAAAACCTAATGCTTGCGGTGCTTGGTCGCGGCAAGGCCGGCGGCGGCTACAGTTGCGCCGGCGATGCCTAGGGCGGCGACCGTCATCGCGGTGGTATCCCCCGTGGCCGCCAGAGCAGCGTCGCCCTTCTTGGCCTGCGTGGTTTTCTCAACCGTCTCGGTCGTGACGGTTGTCGTAGCCGGCTTGGCAGCGGGCTTGGCCTCGGGTTTCGCCTCAGGCTTGGTTTCGGGCTTGACCTCGGGCTGCGGCGCGGGCTTTTCGGGATCGACCGGAGCAGGCGTGGCCTCGGGCGTAAAGGTCAGATCGGTGTTGAGCCACAGGGTGTAGATCCAGCCGTTGTCCTCATCGGATACGCTATCCGCGACCTGGTAGCCGCACTCCTGGCCGTTGATCACCAGCTTGGTGTCGGGCGTGAAGTAGAAGCCGCGCGCGGACTTGAGGTAGATGCCGTAGCGATAGGTCACGCCAGGCTTAAAGGCGTCGATGTGATTCGTAATGTTCTGATCCCAAAACTCAACGGAATTTACTTCACTGCCATCGCTGCCCGTCCAGAACTCACACTGAGGAAGGGAGTTGGAGCCCGTCGGAACACTCGCCGTAAAGACCGGCCTATCGCCCGCCTTAAAGATAGTCGTGGCGCCATTAATCTCGATAACGTCGATGGCACGCCATTCATCAATCGGCTGCTCGCACAGCATATTGTCAGCGTTTGGGGCGAAGACGCCGTTGACGGTCTTGACGTGGTGCGCCCAATGACCGTTGACGTTCATATTGCAGTCATCGGCCACAGTATTGTCGCCCTTGAGCCTCAGCTCAACGGAGTACATGTAGAACTTTCCCTCTTCGAAGTGGTCAATCTTCTTCATGCCCGGCGTGTACTTTGCGGGGTCGGAATACCAGAAGGCAACGGGTACCGACTCCCCGGATTCCATATCGAGCTCCATTTCCTCCCAGCACTCGTAGGCGATCTCGTACTTGTCGGCATCGGCAGCGGGGATCGTCGCGGTCGCGCGCGGCGCCTCGCCGGGCGCGTAGTCGGTCTTCACGTCGTTGACGTCCAGGTTATGGAGGGCTTCGTTTTCTGACGCAACGAGTGTAATTTCGCTATTGATGACGTAGCGGAGGTAATAATCGTACCTGGTTTCGTTGAGGATAGTCGAGCTGCCTTCATAGTCAGTTCCGGTATACTCCAGTGCCGTGCCAATATAGAGAGCCTCATTGCGCGTGAGTCGATACGAGCCGCCTGCCGCGCCACCCGTAAAGGTCAGCGTCAGCCTCATGTGATCGCCAACAGGCTCAAAATGAGCCGTCACGTCGGCCATGGATGCATCCAGAACTTCGACAAGGGTGCCCGAAGCAGCATCGGCCCTGTAGCACTTAACCTCGACGACTTCGCTCGCAAGCGCTTCTGGAATGCCGCCCTCAACATCGGGAAAATCATAGGTATACGACTGGCCCTTTTCGAGTGTGACATTGCTCGGAAGCACGCAGTCCGTGTAGTGGGGAACCACGGTCGTTTTGACCTTAACACCGCTCCCGCCTGTCACATCGGTCACGCCACAGGGCATGATGGCATCGTTTGCCGGCGTGGCGGCGTTGTCACTGGGAGTGTTTTGTTCGGCGGGTGTCGCATCGTTCACCGTTGCCGCTGATGCGTCCTGCTGAGCCTGCTGAGGTTCTGCCGTGGATTGCGCCACCGGAGCCGTGTCAGTCATCGGCGCAGCCGGGGCCACCGGTACCGGCGCCGGAGCCGCCGTATCCTCCGCAACCGTCGGCGTCACCGGAGCCGCGGCAACCTCATCCGTCCCAGCGGCGGGATCGGCGCATTCCGTCGCCAGCGCCACGCTCGGCAGCAGCAACTGACCGACCATAAGCGCGCACGCGCCGACGCAAGCTATTTTGGCACCCACACAACGCCAGGTACCGTGAACCAGCGAGCAGGTGGACTCACGTTGAGCTTGCTTATCAAAGTGGCTTCCGTTCATAACGGCCTCCTTGGTCGAAAGGCTATACCACCACAAAGGTGCCTGTCCCCTTTGTGGTGGTCCTGTACAACCAAGATGCGCCAAATGACTCCGTATGCCTAGGTTCGTAGATGCGAACCTAGGCCTCTACCTGCGGAAATACAAAGAGCCGCCGCGAGGACATTTGTGCCCACGCGGCGGCTGAAAATGGCTATGAAAGCTTGCTCTAGCGGTTGCGGCGCTTGGACGCGACGAAGCCGGCGCCGATGACGGACGCACCGGCAATGCCGAGGGCTGCCGCCGTCGTCGCGGCGCTATCGCCCGTGGCGGCCAGGGCGCCCGCGGACTTCTGGACCGCGGCGACCTGCGCGGCCGGCTTGGGGGCAGCGGCCGTGGAGCTCGCCTGGGTCGACGTCACGGACGGCACGTCGGTCCCGCTGCCGCCGCCCGGCTGTGGCGTGGGAGCCGGGGTGGGTTCAGGCTGCGGGGTGGGCTCGGGTTCGGCCGCATCTCCAGAGCTGATTACCACGTTACGGGCGACCTCGTCGGAAGTTCTAATGTCCTGGATGACAGACGGCCCGGGAACGCCGATGACACGCCCACTTCCAACGGTGTCGCGCACGGTACCTCCGTCGGGAATCGCAATCTTTAACCCTCCCTCAAGTTTGATATAGGGGGCCCTGAAGGACCCCATATTGACGGCATAGACTGCCGCCGTCGAGCCCGACGCCACAACATTTGATTGAAAGAAGCTAATTCGAGGGGTAGCCGACGGGGAGCCAGACTGTGAAAAAATTCCATAGACATCTTTGCGATTTGCCCCTACAAGCTCATCAGTCCCGGCATCACCTTGAGCCGTGAGGTTCGAGTGACTGACGTGTATCCATGACGCCCCGTCTTGCACGCGTATCCAAACACCAGCCGAGATTTTTCCTGCGCTCCCTGTCGCGAGCGAAACATCCGCCCCGTTGGCAATCTTCAAATATGTTTCCGTCTTAATACCAAACGAATACAGAGCGACCGACATGCCCCCTGCATTACCCGCCGTCGCATTTAATTTAGCGTTGTCCACCATGATACAGCCACCATGTTTGGCGCTGTAGTCCGCCTCTTCGGCCTGTGCACCCTCGATGGCAGAATGCCTGGGAGGAACATTTTCGGCAAGGACTGCAAAGACATCGGCGTTCGACTTTGCCTCGACATGGACGTCGGCACCATTCTTTATGGCTATGTCGCCCGCTGCCGCATGGATACCAATGGATTCATATGCTCCGCCCGTGGCCGTCACGTTAACGTCAGCGCCATCAATGGTCACATCGCCGCCGGTCCTGCCGTCTCCCGACGCCGCAATCACATCGTTCTGGGCCGTCGCATTCAGGGTGCCGTCGCCGGTAATGGCAAGGTTACCGTTCTTAACAGCAATGGCGCTCTGCCCGGCGTCGGCCGTGACGGTGTTGACGCCCGTCACGCCGATGGTGAGGTTGCCCTTGGCGCCGATGGAGCCGCCGTCGTAGCCGTTGAGCTTCATGTCGTCAGCGCCATCCCAGGACCAGGTTCCTGCCTCGTCGCCGGCAGCGGTGCCCGCGTCGTACTGCGTGCCGCCCACGTTGACCCAGTCGGCGGCGAGCGCCACGTTCGGCAGCAACAGCTGGCCGGCCATGAGCGCGCAAGCCCCCGCGCAGGCAAGCTTGGCGCCCACGCGACGCCACGTTCCGCGGGAGAGCGCGCACGAGCAGCCGTGGTCGATTGGGTTGTCATGGATTTGCTTTCGCATATGAGCCTCCTTGTCGTAAGGGGTGCTTCTGTAACACCATGTTACGGGAAGATATCCGGATCCCGGGGCACAAATTCTCATTTGGCGCACCTGCCAGCGCAAAAGGCAACGAGCATGCAATTGCCAAGCGCGCCCCGCCCCCCGAAAGGCCCACCCCCTACCGTCATAGTCTACAATCGAGGGCACGATTGTTCCGTCCACCCAAAGGACCGTCCTTGAACCTGAGTAAGCCTAAAATCAACGCGCTTCTGGCACTTGCGCTCTTTACCTTTGTCTTTCTTGCCGCCGAGTTTCGATTCGACATTAATGTCGGGCTGCTCGCCGGTGCCGAGCGTGTTGTAATTGCGCAGGGCTTCATCCTCGGCGCCAGCGTGATCGGCTTTATCGGATATGCGCCGCTGCTTGGGCTCGCACAGCGCAAAGGCCGGCCTCAGGCAGTTGTCAGCGCCGCCGTTCCCATCGCCATCTTGGGGTTGACTCAGATTCAGTCCCCCACGAGCCCGCTTGCGCTCGAGATTCTGGGATGCCTCGCATTCCTCGGACTCGGCCTACTGGGCGCCGCAGCGCACCACGCCTTTTCGTTGGCATTCCAGGATGACCCCAAACTCGCCACCGGCGCAGGAGCAGCCTATGCCGCGGGCATCCTGATGCAGTTCGTCGTCAACCTGATTGATTGCGGTGGCATCGTCGAGCTCATCATTCTTGGCGCGGCAACGATCTCCATCTCAGCCCTCAGCTTCGTTCCCCAAAAGGCTACCGAGAGTTCCAGCCCCGCCATCAATCCCTTCGCCGAGCCCTCGCACGCCCTCGCCAAGCAGGCGTGCTGGAGTATCGCGCTCGTCGTGATTCTCGCCTGCCTGTTCTCGACGCTCGATAACGTCGTCACGTTCTCCAACGCCCACGGCACCATCGCCGTACAGACCTGGCCACGCCTCTTTTTGGCGGCGAGCGGTCTCGTCGCCGGTATCGTCTTTGATCTTGCCGAGCGTCGCTACATGGGCCTCATCATGCTCGGCGTCACGGTACTTTCCACCATCTCAATCTTGGCTGTGGAAGCCGGCGCCGATCCCAACCTGGGCCTTGTCGTCTTTTATCTGAGCTCGGGCTTTTTTGTCACGTTCTTTACTGCCACCTTTACACAGCTGGCACCGCGCATGCATACGCCCGCACTGTGGGCTGGCATGGGCCGCGCAGCCAACAACGTGTGCGCGTTCACTACGTCGGGCATCTCGCTGGCACTTGTGACCTCGGGCAATGTCGCCATCATCATGATCGGCGCGCTCATGCTGCTTGTGGCGACAAGTGTGGCGTTTGTAGCTGCGGGCCTGTTCCGCCTGCCCCAAACCGAGCAGGAGCGCGAACACCAGCAACGAGCCGAGAAAGCGCTCGCTGCGCCGAGCATCGAAGAGCAACGCCAGGCCTTCATCGCCAACCACGCTCTCACCCCACGCGAAGTTGACGTGCTCATAGCCGTGACACAGGACGAACGCCCGCTCAAGCAAATCGCCGAGGAACTCGGCATCTCGATGCGCATGGTACAGCGCCACCTGAGCTCTATCTACCAAAAGACCGACACGCAGACGCGCGCCGGTCTCACCAAGGCCTTCCCCTCCGCCTAAAACAAAAACCACCACAAAGGTGCCTGTCCCTTTGTGGTGGTTTTGGTCGGTTAGCCTTCGAGCTGCGCCACTTTGTAGCGGTAGGCTGCGGCGATGACGTCCTTGCAGCCTTCGCGGCCCAGCTTGGCGCGGTTGACGACGATGTCTTTGCCGCTCGTCATCTTCCACTTGCCGGCACTATAGCGCTTATAGAAGGCCTCACGCGCCTTCTGCTGCTGCTTGACCAGCTTGGCGCCCTTCTTTTTGTTAAGGCCGCGCTTCTTGCGCACGATCTCGACGCGGTCCTCAAAGGGTGCAGTCACCAGCACGGCAATGTGGTTGGGGTTGTTGCGCAGCAGGTAATCGGACAGGCGGCCTTCGATAATGCAGCTCTCGGTCTCGCCCAGGTCCAAAATCACCTGGCTCATCTTTTGGAACAACTTGTCCGAGTACGAACGCGCATCGTAGCGGTCGGGCAGAAACGCCATGTTCTCCACGGCCAGGCGCTCGTCGTAGGCAGCCATCTTGTCGAGCGACTCGCCCGCGCGCAGCGACGCGCGCACCAGCAGCTCGTTATCGTACAGCGGAATCCCCAGCTCATCGGCAAGGATACGGCCAATCTCGTGGCCCTCGGCACCAAAGTCGCGCGCGATGGTAATGACCACAGGACTCTTCTTGTTCTCCAGATCGCTCATCGCGATTCCTTTCTAACAAATGAGAAAGAGGCAGTCTCTGTTTCCCATTTTGTCACTTACGCCGGTCCTGGTTTCCCAAGTGCGGCAGATTGCCCCGAAAGAGGAGCGCCGCGTACTAAATGTACGCAAGCGACGATTGAGGGGCAAGGTGCCGTGCTTGGGGAAGCAGGACTATGCGGCTACGATACGGCGCTGATAGGCTCTCACCAGCAGCGAGATACCAAAGTTGAGCACAAAGTACATCGCAAACACCAGGCCGTAGAGCATAAGCACCTGCGACAGGTCGATCGCGTGGGCCATCACGACGTTTGCCGTGTACATGAGCTCGGCCACATTAATGCCCGAAAGATACGAGCTGTCCTTAATGACGGTCGTGCACTGGCTAAACAGCGCCGGAATAATCGTCTTGAACGTCTGCGGCAGAATGATGTAGCGCATGGTAGCAAAGAAACCGAAGCCCTGGCTCTGCGCTGCCTCAAACTGGCCGCGCGGAATCGAGTTGAGGCCACCTCGCACAATCTCGGCCATAACAGCGCTGGTAAACAGCGTAAAGGCGATGGTCGAAATCACAATGTCCAAACCCTGCACCGTAAAGTAGATAAACAGAATCCACAGCAGGTTCGGCGTGCAACGGAACAGCTCGATATAGGCGCTCACCAAAATACGGAACGGGCGGGGCGCATAGCTTTTAACGAGCGCCAGCACCGTGCCAAAGATGAGCGAGAAAAAGATCGACAGCGCCGAGATCTCTATCGTCTTAACAAAGCCGCCCCAAATGTAGAGCAGGTTGGTCGCGTTGAAGATTTCCATGCGCTAGGCCTCCTCTACGTTGTCGAGCCCCAGCTCGGCCAGGCTCACGCCGCGCGGACGCTCCTTGGAGCGGCGCTCGAGCCACTGCACCAGCATGGCGAGCGGAAAGCAGATGATGAAGTACATAAGGCAGCAGACGATGTATCCCTGCAGGTAACCGTACAGACTCACAAAGTTGTCGGAACGGTACATAAGGTCGCCGCCGGCCACAAGCGCCAGCACCGACGTGTTCTTGACCAGGTTGAGCGCCTGGTTACACAGCGGCGGCAAAATGATCTTGAACGTCTGGGGCAGCACGATGTACCAGTATGCCTGCGCACGGGTGAAGCCCTGGCTCTGGGCCGCTTCCATCTGACCGCGCGGAACCGCCTCGATACCGGTGCGGATGACCTCCGAGATGTAGGCCGCGTGATACAGGCCCACGCCCAAGAAGCCCAGCACGAACGGCGCGATGCGCACCGGCTGGTCGGCACCGGTTATGGCCTGCAAAAACTGCGGACCGGCCATGTACATAAAGAGCACCTGCACGGGCAACGGGGTGTTCTGGTAAAACTCCACGTACACGCGGCTTATGGCGCGCAGCACGCGCGAGCGAGTGGTAGAGAACACGCCCAGCAGCGTGCCCAGCACCAGCGACAGCAGCAGACCGGCAACGACCACCTGCAGTGTCACGCCAAAGCCCTCCCAGAAGGGCCCCATGTTTTGAAATGTCGTCGACCAACGGTCGGCGTCAAATAATCCTTCGAGCATTTGATTCCTTCCTTGGACGATGCGCCTATACAAGACCCCAGGTCTTGACCTCTTGGTCGAGCCAGCCGTCGGCCAGGCGATCGCAAATCACCTGATCGACCACGGCCGAAAGGTCGCAGCCCTTCTTGGTCGCCACGCCGTAGCCCTGCTCGCCAAACTTGACCTCGGGCTGCAGCAGCTCAACGGTCTCGTTCATGTAACCGGCCAGCGTGGAGCGGTCCATGGCAAAGACGTCGATATTGCCGGCGTCGAGCGAACTCTTGATGATGGGGTAGCCGCTAAAGGCCCTAAACTCGGGCTTGCAGCTAAAGCCGTTGTCCTTGATCATCCGCTCGATCAGGCTCTGCGTGGTAGCACCCTGGCTCACGCCGATAATCTTGCCGTCCAGGTCCTCAATCGAGGTAAAACCCGAACGCTTCTTGACCATGAGTCCCACGTAGTCGGTGCGGTACGGCGTCGAGAAATCCCAGCTCTTTTTGCGCTCGTCGGTGATGGTGTAGGTCGCCGCGACCACGTCGAGTTGGCCGTTATCGATCAGCGGCCCGCGCGTCTTGGGCGTTACATCGGTAAACTCGACTAGCTCCTGGGCGCGAGCATCCTTGTAGCTCACACCAAAGACGGCAGCGGCGATCTGGTAGCACAAATCGACTTCCATGCCCTCAAAGCGGCCCTTGGCGGTGTCGTAATAGCCATAGCCGGGAACGTCCTTCTTAACGCCGGCATTCAGGCGGCCACGCGACTTGATGGCCGCAAGCTTGGACCCCTTGTCGGAGCCCTCGCCGCTGGTGGAGTTGCCGCAACCGGTAAGCGCGGTCCCCGTCAGCGCAAGCATGCCGGCGCCAGCCAGCTGCAAAAAGTGGCGGCGTGACACGGCCGCCCTCGTCATATCCGTCATGTCCATCACCGCGCCTAGTGCAGAATCTTGGACAGGAACTCGCGGCAGCGCGGGTTCTCGGGGTTATCGAAGAAGTGCTCGGGCGTGCCCTCCTCCAGAATACGGCCGTCCTCCATAAAGATGACGCGGTCGGCCACCTGGCGCGCAAAGCCCATCTCATGCGTCACGCAGATCATGGTGATATCCTCCTGCGCGAGCTCAATCATAACGTCCAGGACTTCCTGGACCATCTCGGGGTCGAGCGCCGAGGTCGGCTCGTCAAACAGGATGATGGGCTGCTTGGTGCACAGGGCACGGGCGATGGCGATGCGCTGCTGCTGACCACCCGAGAGGTTCTGCGGATACTCGCCGGCCTTATGCGCCATGCCGACGCGCTTGAGCGCGGCGATGGCGATCTCGGTCGCCTCCTCTTTGCTCTTCTTTTGCAGCTTGATGGGCGCGAGCGTCAGGTTGCCGAGCACCGTCATGTTGGGATACAGGTTGAACTGCTGAAACACCATAGAACTATACTTGCGAGCCATCTCCAGGTGATTCTTTTTGGTGAGCGGCGTACCGTCGATGACGACCTCGCCCGATGTGGGCTCCTCAAGATAATCGACACAACGGATGAGCGTCGACTTACCCGAACCGGAAGGCCCAATCATTACGAGCTTCTCGCCGCGCTTGACGGTGAGATTGATATCTTTGAGCACATGCAGGTCGCCAAAGTACTTGTTGAGATGCTTGATCTCGATCATGTCTGCCATGAATGTCCCTTCCCTGCGTTTACACGAGTTGCACTATTGTACGGAAAGAACCGCGTTTCCGCAGCCCACACTACATTCCCGTAAAGAACCCGCAACCTTTAACCCACTCATTGGGGACAGACTTAAATGAGTACCTGCTCATTGGACACTCATTTAAGTCTGTCCCCAATGAGCACCCAACGACCAGCCAGGGGAGGTGCCCTTCATCAGGCCCGAAAATAATACAACCGCCCTTGTTGAGCATAAGTCAGCGAAAACCCGTACACGCGAGCAAGGTAACGTGAAATGAAAGGGCGCAGACCTTATGGTCGCGCCCTTGAAATTGAACGTCAGATTGCCGCGTGTACGGGTTTGCAGCGTCGAGCCGTTACGCGGTTTGGTAAAACCGCATAACAAATTACGCGAGTTTGGCTCCGACGATCTTTGCCGCGGCCGGCTTATCGAAGTTGCCGCCGGTGGCCTTGCCGAGTGCGCCCATAACCTGGCCCATCTGCTTCTTAGAGGTCGCACCCAGCTCGGCGATGACCTGCTCGATCAGGGCCTCGAGCTCCTCGCCCGAAACCTGCGCGGGCAGCAGGCTCTCCAGAATCTTGACCTGCTCGGTCAGGTTGTCGGTACGCTCCTGGTCGGTACCGGCCTTAATGGACATCTCCAGCGTCTCGCTCGTCTGCTTAATCAGACGCTTGATCATGCTGTTGACGTCTTCCTCGGTCACATCGCGGCGCTCGTTGACCTCGATATTCTTCACCTCGGCCTTTACCTGGCGAATGATGGACAGGCGAACCTTGTCCTTAGCCTTCATGGCGGCGATCATTTCCTTCTGCAGCTCTTCGTTGGTCATCTGCATATCCTCCTCAATAGCGTGGACGGCGCTCACGCGGGCACCGCCCCATGATTACTTAGTCGTCGACGAATCGTCGGTCGAACTCTTGGTGACGCCCTTCAGGCTGACGTTGTACGGCACGTCCTTGGGCATGGGGTTAACGGTGATGTCGGCGTCCTTCTTGTACTGCTCCAGCCACTCGCTGTACGCGGTGCTTGCCGCCTGCGTCTTCACCACGTTGGAGACGTACTTCTTGATGTCCTTGGGCACCTGCTTAATGTCATCGACCTGATTATCGACATGGAAGTAGTCGGTGCACTTGATGATGTGATAACCATAGGTCGACTCGACGACACCGCTCACATCGCCCTTGTTGAGTCCCTCGAGCGCCGCCTGGTAGCTGTCGACGAAGGTAGTGAGCTTGTCCCAGCCCACATCGCCCTTCTTCTCCTTGGAGCCGGTATCGTCGGAGTACTGCTCCACAGCGTCCTCAAAGCTCAGCTCGCCGGAGTTAATCTTGTCCAGGCACTCCTGCGCCTTGGCCTTGGCGGCAGCCTTGTCTTCGTCGGAAGCGTCGGAATCGACCTTGATCAGGATATTCGAGGAGCGGCGGGCATCGTTGTAGTTGGACAGGTTCTCGTTGATGTAATCGACGATCTCGCTGTCCTTGGGCTTGTTGGTGGGTGCCACGGCATCCTTGAGCTTCTGCTGCGCCAGGCTCTCCTTGAGCGAATCCTTGTAGGTGTCCTCGGTGTAGCCGTAGGTCTTGAGAGTCTCCTTAAAAGTCTTGGCGCCGCCTGCGCTCTTGCACGCGTCCTTCCAAGCCTTCTCGACCTCCTCGTCCGACACCGTCACGCCATTCTCCTTCTGCGCTTGCTGAAGCAGAATCTGCTGCGTGTAGGAGTCGATGAGCTGCTTGCGATACTTCTTGGGCGTGAGGTCGTTGTCGACCAGGTACTGTGCCCAGTCCTTGTCCTTGGTGTAGCCGTAGGACGTGCGCATGCTCATGATCTGCTTGGTCACGGTGTCCTCGGTGAGGTTGGTGCCGTTGATGGTAGCGGCGACACCACCGGTGAGCTTGTAGCCCGAGCTGGTGCTTTCGGTCTGCGACATGAGACCGGAGCACGCCATGGCCGAGACGGAAAGCAGCATTGCCAGCACGCCGATAACCACCAGGACGATCTTGACGGTCTTAGACACGTACGTCTTGCGCTGCTTCTTACGAGAGCTGGAGGCGGCGCGAGCCCGCTGCTCGGGCGTCGGCGCGGCCTCGGAGTTCTTTTTCTTATTTGCCATGTTTGGCCTTTCGCATCACGAATCGAACAAACGCCATTGTGTCACAACGCAGCCCCCGCGGCACACTTGGTGCATGGGGGACAGGTTAATCTGCACCATTTTGGTGCAAAGGGGACAGACCCGGCAGTTAGGGACGTTCCTTTTCTGCCGGCAGTTAGGGACAGTCCCCAAGCGCCGGCCCTAAAAGTGGCGGCGGATGGCGTCGACCATGCCCTGCGGCGTGGTTTGGCCGAGCACGTCGGCCGCGGCGCCAGCGTCCATAAAGATATTCATGAGCGCTTGCAGGGCCTCGACCTGGCCGCCCGGCTCGGCAATGCCCAGATTGATGACGATCTGCGCCGGCACGGGAGCGCCCATGCCCGCCATCGCGTTAAACGTCACAGGTGCGGCGGGCTTTACCACCGCGATATAGGGCTTGGCCACAAATCCCGGATCGGTATGTGGGATGGCAATGTTGGCCGCCGGCATGGCAAGGCCCGTGGGATAGGCATCCTCACGTGTGCGAACGGCGTCGAGCCAACCGGGCGCAATGTAGCCACGCGGAGCGAGCTCGTCCTCGAGCTGCGCAAACACCTCATCCGGCGTCGCACACTCCCAATCAAAAAACACCAGCTCAGGCGAGAATAGCATCTCGGCGTTATCCGCCATACCGTCCTCCAAAGTTGCATGAGGTTCACAATGCCCCATATGATAGCGAAACGAGACAGGCAGGGTTAGCCGAGGATCCCAATCATCTCGAGTGCGCGGGCAGGCGTCAGGCAAACTTCGGGCATCGCCTCCAGCATGCGCCGGTCGCTCGTAACCACGTAGTCAACATCTGCCGTCTCGCCCGAAGCGATGATGAGGTTGTCTTCAAGATCCGGCATGCGTTTGCCAAGCATGCGCGCCATCTCGCACTCTGCCAACGAAAGCGGAGAGGCGGTTGCCACCTGCATCATGTGCTCAATGCAGGCCCATGACGCCGAGGCAAACGACACGTTAATCCCATTCGCATTCCGCCGCGCTAGACGCCGAGGCAGGATATAGAACACATCCTTTGCCGTCGTGGGCGCATACAGAAGGTCAATCTTTCCCGCCTCGGCCAGTTCAACTAATCTCTTCGCTTCGTCGAACGCCCCCTCTTGCAGGTAATAATCGAGCCAAACGTTCGTATCCACCAAGAGATGCTTTGCCTCAATCATCGGCAATTCGCCTCAATGTCGGCAATCATCGCGTCATACATATCATCTCGTACGGCATCCCAGTCTTCCGCCGAAGATTCAGCCGGTGCAAAATCCGACGCGCTTAGCCCCAACGAGGAAAAAGCTAGGCCACACCCCTGCTCGGCCAGGTTCTCCGCATGGGGTGCCTCACGCTTATCCGTCACCATAAATCCCGGCAACGTTTGATGCTCGACAAGATAGGCCCAAAGCGCACGAATGGCATCGCTCGGCCCCAATCCATTGCGTGTTAGGACCGCATCGCCACCAGCCTTGAGCATAGGATTGATTCGTGTGTTGACCTGCACCGTTGCTGTACCCATAGCGGCTCCTCTCTACTTGCTAGCAGTATAGCAAATATGAAAGGCCGCACAAAGGGCCCCGCCCGAGAACGGACGAGGCCCTGTCAGGTTGGTGGTGTCGAGAAAGGTGGTGTAGCGCCCGATCCGAAGCGAGTCGGCCTGGCGTCCAAGAACCTAGAATACGGTTGACGCCATATGCCGCCGACCGGCATATGAAAGCCAGCGGGCCAAAAGCCCCATGGCTTCTAGCCCGCAGAAACATCGATGTTTCCAAATGATCGCAGCTTGTGCTTCAAGCGCTTTTCTACGCTACCGGCGGATGCAAATCCCAATCGGGAAAGCAGTTTGCAAAGCCCGTGAGATTTTGGGTCAAAACATTGTTCTCAGCTTGCTTCAGTCGCTCGTCCTCTTCAAACAGACTATCGAGCTCGCTCAATGCATCGAGGTCCTGCATTGCAGCATCGTTATGGTCGAAATCAGTCACTTCATCAGCCATCTTTTTCACTCCATTCATGGATTATCGAGACAAATCCTACCGGCTAGGCAACCTTCTCAAGCTTAAGCAGGTCGCTGCGCTCGGCCGCAGCTTCCTTCGCACTCTTCCACTGATTAAGCGCCAGATCGATCTCGGAACAGCCTTCCTGGATGCGTTTGGAGTATTTGGCCTCAATCTCTTCTGCCTCCGCAGCGCACTGCTTGCCCGAGAGGCTTGTCTTTACTAGACAATAGCCAGCCCCCGCAAGAAGCAGAATGCCAATAACCTGGTTTACAAACGCAAAGAAAGCTACTCCCAAAACAGCGAGGACAACGGCCGCTATCTTGTGGCTCTTGTTGCCCTTCGCAACCTTGACATCAAGCTCAGCGAGCTCCTTTTTCTTCTCTTCACCGACATAGCGAACATAATCGCCGCGCAGCGCATTACCCTCATCGCCGGTAACCACCCTGCTTGTCCATCCGTCGAAGTCAAGGGTGATCGCCTGCGGAAATTCGGGGATGTCGCTCTTGCGATACCGGTTGAAACCACCGTTGATATAGGAACCCAAAAACTGAATCGCGGTCTTCTTCTTATGCACATCCACAGACGCACTCTGGTCGCGCATCGAGCGTGTCATCTGGTCGATGATGTTCATCGTCTGCTGACGCTTCTCATCGCGGCGACGATTGACGAGCTCTCGGGCGCGCTCCACGTCTCCGCCAAATGCCTTGACCGCAAGAAGATACTCCTCCTGGCGGCGCAAATTTCGCTCCTTGGAGTCATCGGAGTTAACGAGCTCCATCAAATGCCTGTCAACCTGCTCGGCAAGCGTCCTCTCGTCAACATCAGAAGCCTTGAGGTCGGCGAAGTCATTGGAGATGCTCTCGATTGCCTCGACTTTTCCGAGATACTTATTGATGTAGTCAAACTCCTTGACCACCACCTTGAGCGCCGGATATCTCGAGCTCATATCCTCCTCGTAGCCGGTAAAGTACTCCGCCCATGACTCTGACTGCTCATTCTCGAACTCAGGGCTCTGATTTCTGATCTGCTCGATCCAGCCCGCCATATAGTCGTCGCACAGGTGCTTTTCGTCGGTTCCGAAGATGCCGTTGATATAGGCATCGATGTAGACCATCGCATCGGCATCGATGCGGGCGGCGTTTTGCGTCGAGAAGTAGCGCGCTAGCCATTCGTAGCACGTAGCCGTGCGGTTATTACGTCTGCAGATCAGAGCCATCGCAAGCGACGTGTGCTCGTTGTCACGTTTGACAGCCTCGCGTATTGCGCGCTCTGCAAGATCTCGGTTGTTGTTGATCCATGCCGCAAGGGCAACCAGGACAGGTGCCAGCCAGTAGTCCGGGGTAGAGATCATTAACTCCTCGGAGACCGTCGAAATCGTCGCCTTGCGCACGAGCGCCGCATCGGTTGCCTGGAGAATACCGACCATGGTGTTTCGAACCACTGAGTAGTTGCCGAACTTTTTGTCCATCTCCTGCCGGACGCTCACGAGCTCCGTAGTCGCCTGCTCAAGTGCGGCGGTACGACGCTGCTCGAGCATCATCTCGAGAAAGTCCTTTCGGAGCTTTTTAAGGTCCTTCCGCACTTCCTCCATTTGCGATTCGACCTTATCGACCTTCGTGGTCATCTGGTCAACTTTTGTTCCAATAGCGGCGATCCTGCGCTCGATAAGGACAGTATCTACTCCCGAATCACTCATCTGTACCACCTTTCAGTTTGCACTGTTTAGATCATCCAATAGCTTTAAGCGAGTAAGCGCCCGCCATCTGCTTTATTGAGAGGCCATGCTTCGGTATTGCTCGGACACCTGCTGATAGGCCACAAGAAACTTCTGTTTGTATTGGCTTGCCTTCATCGAATTGACGATGCGCCCGACGGGCTCCACATAGTGTTCGAGAAAGTACGAGGTCCTTCTTCGTAACGCAAACGAACCAGTTTTATAGGGGGACCCGGGGTTCTCTCTAATGCCCTTGAGTAGTGCGAGACACGTTTTGGGTATGTTGCAGTTGGCGGCGATATCTTGATAGAAACTCTCCCGCTCTGCAGTCATAAAGTCTTCCGAAGCATACCGCGCTATGCAGAACGGGCACACAGCATCGATAAAGCTCTCAAGCCGAGGCCGATCCTCCATGCTCTGCATATTGGCGACCACGAGCGATACCATCTGAACCTCAAAGTCACGCATGTTGTAGAGCGTCGACTCAAACAAGTCGATCAAGTCACGCACTTCGTCATATTCGAGAGGGATATCTTCGGCCCTTTTAAAGAAAACCACCATCGAACCCGAAAGACCTTCACAAAACTCATCGCAGTACGCAACCATAAACTGTGCCGCCGCGTTGTCTTGCATCATATTGAGCACGTCCGCGGCAAATTTGCGGGCCTCCGGAAAGTTACCACCCTTAAAAAACTTGATGGCATTGTCCTTGGCAAACGCGACTTTGCCCGTGGCCCCCAGACGTGCCCGCGAATAATACATCTCGCGGCCGCACTGGTTGCAATGAACCTTTCGCGTTGCGGGGTCAAACTCGACATCGGTGCTGCCGCAGCCCTCGCAAGTTATTCCGTTGATTTCCAATAGCTTCCCCCACTTCAACCATCAAAGTGCCCTGGCAAAAAGCAACACGAGTTCTTATTTGACAGCGGTCAGCGCCGCATTGCGCTTTTTCCAGATACGGCGCGCATCATGGACAAGGCCAACCGTAACATCTGCTGGCTCATCGGCACTCATGGAATTCGAGAGGGCCTCGAGCGCAGCGGAGAACTGTCGCTCAATCTCTTGAGCATGGGGCTGCGACATGTTGGAACTAAAGGAGATGTCGTCTTTGAGCACTTTGAGTTCGGCTTTGACCTGAGCGTCTTGCGCTACGGCAAGGAGCTGTCCCACATACGATGCAAATTGCGCCGTTTGAACCGTCTTTGCCGCCACGGCGGCAACCTTTTGGTCCACCTGGCGGGCATTGAAGGCTAGACCCATCTGCACAAGGACAAGCACAGCAAGAAGGACAACGTTTACGACAACTGGAATCGTGCTGCCGCCCCACCCATATGCCGCAAACACAAAGTACGTGTTGGCCAGAAGGGCAACGACAAAGTAGGCACAGCTGGATGCGACCGGCAAATAATGGATTTCGGTCGTGCTTTTGACCGTGGACTGCCTATCGGACATGGTAACCGAAATCGAAGCCACCGCAAAAGCCAAAACCCCAAAGCCAAGCGACATAGCAAAGACGATAGGATTCATCAGCGCGTTTTTGCAGACAAACATGATTACAAGCCACGCCACCAAGACGATTGCCTCGCCCAAAATGACACGTTTAACAGAACCGTTCATCTTTGTTTCTCCTTATTGGATCTTAGTTCCGCAATCGGGGCAAAATTTGGTCCCCTCGGGCAACTCAGCTCCGCAGCTCGGACACTTTGGCGAGGCCAACCGGTTCCCGCACTCAAGACAGAACTTGGCACCGGCCGGGTTAAGATGCCCGCACGCCAAACACGCAACGCCCTGCTCGAGCTTCTGTCCGCATTCCGGGCAGAACTTAGCACCCATCGGATTAACGTTTCCGCAACTGGGGCACACGGGACCGTTTTGCATACTTGCGGACGCGGGAGTCGTTCCGACCATGGGGGCAACAGTGCCCAGGGTCTGGTTGGCCAAGTTGGAAAAGCCAGCTCCAAATGCACCGCCCATGCCAACGCCCATGCCGAGTCCCATGCCGGCTCCCATGAGGCCCGATGCGGTACTTCCCTCATTGCCCGCAGCGCTCTGCATTACGTCCATACCGCGCTCCTGCTGATAGTCGTAGCCTTCGCGCGCACGTTTCCTGGCAAGCGCCTCGGACTCGATGTCCATCTGGGCGGCGTTACCCTGCGCCTCGAGAATGCTCCGCTTACGTTGGATCTTCATCTCGTTGATGGCGGCAAGATCGTCTTCGAAGGGTTTGATGCTATTGAACGAGAAGTTATCGAGCGTGAGGCCAAACTCATCGAAATAATTAACGAGCCTTCCCTGCATCTGAGACGAGAAATCGCTCAGATGTGTCGCGATTTTTAGAATGGAAACCCCTTGGTCAACAATCGCCTTAGCAAGCAAGTCGGGAACATACTCAAGGATTTTTGCCCGCATAAAGGAGGTAAGTTCTTCTCGCGTATAGCGATCTCGCGTGCCCACGACCTTAACAAGGAACTTCCTCGCCTGAATGGGAACCAGACTCGAGTCGTTCTGCTCGATATGCACGCCAAACAAACCGAAGGCGCGAACGTGAACGTTGACGTCTTCCTCAGGGTCTTGAACGATGATGGGCTCGGTCGTGCCCCAGCGTAGCTCGTTCATGTAGTTGGTATTGATAAAGTACACAACGGAATGAAACGCCGAGCTACCGCCGGTAAGCGAATGAGCGGCATTGCGGAACGGGGCGAATCGGCTGTCTCCCGTGTCGAGCTTGATCTTGCACGGACCGACAAACACGCTTACCTGAGAATCGCCGGCACCCGTAGCGTCAGTAGAACTGCCCGCCCCCATATTGTTGGTAAAAACGGCAATCTGCGATTGCGCAACCTGAAGATAGGACCCGTTGGGAAAATCCTCGTAGGGATAGCGGAATGAGACAAGCGAGGCATCTTCGTTGTTGCCAGGCTCCCATTTGATATTGTCGACAGAAAAGGCACCGAGTATTCCGCTGTGCTTTTCTTCCTTTTCGTTATCGCTATGGAACAGAGACATGCTGATTCCTTTCGTTAATCCCAAACCACGCGTTCCGCGTGTCTAATGAATTGCGAAATGCCGAGCCGACAGGCGCATCGAAAGCCCGTGCGTCTCAATCTATCCCCCAACTTAGCTCGGTTAATTATAGCCCTCAAGTCATCGCATATAGTCACCCGCCGGCGAGCGGTAATAATGTCGCACCTTTGGTCAACTGACGAAGAACCGGGAGGGTTCGAACCCCAGATACCCTTTTGGGGCATACCCGCTTAGCGGGCGAGTGTCTTCGAACTCTCGGTCAGCTCTTCGTAACGGCCGTTTTAGCTGTAACTAAACTCGTCGGATGGAACAAGGGGAAAGGTATAGGAGCCGCGCACGCCGTAATGCCAAAATGCCTCGGCTAAAGTTACTAGCTCTCGTGATAGGCTATAATCGACCGGCGCGGATACCCTTCAGAGCCGCATTCCGCAGACGCTACGACCTTTCCGTCTTTATAAAACTCGACGTACCAAACGTACGTTGCCGCCCCCTCCCAATAGCTTGGCCTATCAGCGACCTTGTACGTAATAGAGGCGTCATCTGGCACAATCAACTCGCGCTTGACGTTTGCAATGAACGCATCCATGTCGGCGATCACGCCATCGTCGCCCGCAGCGGCCTCCCCATCGTCGCCGCTATCGGATGCCGCTTCAGATGGTGCTTGAGATGCGCCAGTTCGATCGTCTGCAGTGCCAGAGCCGTCCTTCAAAGAGCTCTCCGAAGGCTCCGCTCCTTTGAATGCCTTCCACATATCGCTGCTTGCAGACGGCTTTTCAATGTCGGCCTCCGGATGCTCCCCGGCAATCTCGTCAAGAATTTTGCACGCTTCTTCACGCCCCTGGACCATCGTCTCCTGTGGTTTGCCACCATCCTCGACGGTCCTCACCAAGTAGGCGCCATTCTGTCTATCGAATTCCTTATTTTGAATTTGCACCGCGTCTACGACCTCAGGACCCTTTGCAGTAAGCGAAATATAGAAATCTGCCTGGTTACAATCCTGACTACAAGTAAATTTAACGATGCCGTCCTTGCAGGCAGTAATGACTTGGCTCTCACCCTGAGCAATAAAACCGTCATACCGATTCGTCATATTGCTGGAGCCTTCTACCATCTCTGACGAAGGCATAACCGAAACGGCCTTTCCATCAACAAAGCAGTAGGCACCTACAATCGCCGAAATATCGTTCTGCGCATCGACAGACCCAATAAGCAGCTCGTCAATTCCGTCACCGTTCAAATCATCGAAAGCATAGTAGTAGTTTAAAAAGCCGGGAGCATTCTGGCTGTCATGAACGAATATCTGCCCCAGCCCAGAATCATCGCCGCGCCCCAGAGCCCAGTCGTCGTAGTTGGCAGTACCAGCTCCCTTCTGCTCGCAATAGCTCACAAAGTCCTCGTAACGCGCAACCACGCCCTCGTAGGCCTCGTGCGCTTTCTTGTTAGCTGCCGCGACCTTCTTTTTAGACGACTTATTCTCGACTGCAGCCGGCTGTTCCTGCTGCTGCAGCTGAGGCAGCACAAAGGCCTCGTAAGCTTTGACCAGTGCGTAGGCGACACCAGCGGTAAAGATGATTGCTGCAAGAATGGTGACAAACGTAGGCACGGCAAAACGGCCGATCTGCCGACGCTGCATCATAAAGGCCGCAAAGGACATATGCTCAGAGGGCGCCGGAGAAGCGCTCTCTGCGCGAGATGCAGCAGGATCGCTCGTCGCTTTTCTATCAGCAGGCGCCTTTGGTGTACCTGAAGGAAGCGGCTGCTGAGCATTCGCCGGCGCATCATCCACATCCAACGGTTTTCCGCATGCGGAACAGTATCGCGCCCCGTCTTTGATCTTTGCCCCGCAGCTTGCGCAGTACATATATCCCCCCTAGAACTTCAGCATATCGAAACGATAGCCCACAGCCTGCAAACAGAAAAGGCCCAGGACAATTTGCTCGACTGTAAACTTTTTCTTTCACCTTTCAAATTCGCCTGACCCCAAGCGGAAGGCATGCGACGGGCTACTTGCTAGGCGCGAGCCATGTGCAGCTTGATTGCCTTGAAGATGATGTTGGCAACCGAGACGATAGGCCAAAGTGCCACCATCGTCATCGGGGCTAATTCGGGAACAACCGGAACCGCTCCGTGAATCACGCTGCCCAACCAGTAAAAAAGCATCAGAACAACGACAGGAAGGCCCACGAGAACCACAAGTTCGATTAGCATAATCGTGATACCGATAATGCCGCCACCATAGACAAAGGGAAGCCTTACACCGCTGCGGTACAGCGAGATAATCACCTTCCAGGGACCAATCAGAAGCAGCGCCAGCAGAATCATATAGTCGAGCCCCAGCGAGCCCCCTCCCAGCACATAATTGAAAAAGAGCACATAGAGCAACGAAATCACCGACGCTCGCGTAAGGGACCCGATGGACTCGCGAAGTGAATCTTGCAGGCAAGCAGCGGCCTCTGCATCCTCCGCCGCTTGAAACTGAGCCTCGACAGACTGGCTCTCAATCGGCCGGGCCTCAACGTAAATCGCATCTCCCGCCGTGCTGGCCGCAGCCGCGACCGTAGGCGTTCCGCACACGCCGCAGAACTTGGCGCCGTCGTTAATCTCTGCTCCACACTGTTTGCAATGCATGATCGGGTCCTTTCTCGTTACCCCTTTTCTTGGCGATCACAAGATACGATTTGTCGTTTATCCGATATAGAGATTTTGACCGGGTAATTTTCCTAAACGTGCTACGCTATTAAACTTGCAGCTAGAGACAGGGGTAACAATGTTTGAGTTCTCCCAAACACGCACCGTTGAAGGTTCGATTCCGTTTAAGAAAGTCAACCTCATAGAGAACGAACCCAATAGGCCCGTTGGCGAGGCCCAGCTTGTCTTTGAACTCTACATGCCCACCGAGCTGGCCGGCAGCAAAAGCAACGAAGGGCCCGCACACAGCGAGCGCCATGCCGATCTGATCAGGCTGGCATCATGCATCGAACCCACCGCCGTTAAAGAGCAGCCCTTCCGCGCAAGCCTCTTTAACGTACTTGACTACGCCGAACAGACCGGGCCGCTTTTTGGCAAGCACGCAATAGAATCCGTACGCGATTGGGCCAATGCCGCGATGGCAGCACTTATTGCCATGCGCATCCAGGAATACCTCAACGGGAGCTGCACCATCGCAAAGGTCTCCGCATTGGAAAGAATCGAGAAATCAGTGGTAACCTGCGCGGCAAACGGGTCATCCTTCAAGATCTACACCACTATCCTGAGGGCGGGCGGAGATTATACCAACTCATTCAAAAGCCTGCCCATCGTGCGCAAAATCGAATCCGATGCGGGATATTTCTACGCCTTTATGTTAATGATCGACGAGGAAGAATCCCTCGTTGCACTCAACGTGCTCTCTTTTGAACACGAGCTCACCGCCAATGACTTCAGTGTTTTGCAGGCGATGTTCTACATGGACGAAGACTCCAGCTTGGAGATTTCAGCACGACTCAAGGTCAACAATAGCGAGGAGAGCTTCTATGTAATCGACCCTCAAGCAGATATCCAGGAGCGCCGCGAAGAACTTGACGACGATGACCGCGATGCGCTCACCGCTTTGGTGCAGGCGCTCGTGATCTCGCATCTCTCGGGCGCGCACGTGGATGTGTTCCAGGGCAACGAGTCCACAGGGTTCCTTTCCTTTGACAGCTATCTCTCGTGGCTCTGGTTTGATTTTTCGCGCAAGCTGAGCACCGTCAAAATTGGCTATTGCGAGCAGTGTGGACGCGCCTACTCACTTGCCGGGCATCGAGGCGTCAAGCGGCACTACTGCAGCGATCGATGCAAGACCGATGCCAAAAACGAGCGCACGCGCAAGGAGACGGCAAAGATACGCGAGTTATTTGGAACGGGCGCCAGCGTACGCGACATCGCCAACGAGATAGAACGTCCCGCGGCCTACGTACGCTCGCAGCTCAATAAATGGACCAAGCTCAAGCACGATCTGGATAAAGACATTGAGTCAAACGGCTTTGACAGCTCCGAGCTACTCAAACGTTGCACCATTGAGAAGCTCGACCTCAACAACCTCCTCAACGCCAAGCGCAAAAAGCAGATTCAGGACTTCGCCAAGCTCAAGCGACTCGTTAAGTAGAAGCCCTGTCATTTCTTCTCCGTCCGACTGGAAAATTGCTCATATACGTGTTAGTACTATATATGTTAGTAACACGCATATGAGCGAGGCATGCCATGTTTGTCGGACGCCAGAGTGAGCTTGAGTCCCTAGAAACCGCTTATCAAAAGGGTTCCTTCCAGTTTGCCGTAGTCTACGGAAGGCGCCGCGTGGGCAAAACAAGCCTGCTTCGCGCTTTTACGCAGGATAAGCCCAGTGTGATCTTCTTTACCGGGCAGCAAACCGTTGCAAGCGAAAACCTTGCGCTGCTCAGCCGCGAGATGCTTGGTGATAGTGCCGCAGGAGCAGCATTCCCTTCCATCCAGGTTGCACTCGAGTCCGTCTTTGAACGCGCCAAAGCGGAGCAAGTCATTCTGGTCATTGACGAGTATCCTTACCTCGCCGAGAGCGACCCAGGCGTGTCGTCGTGTCTGCAAACGCTTATCGACCGACACAAAGACAAGAGCAACCTGTTCTTGGTGCTCTGCGGATCGTCCATGAGTTTTATGGAA